>JAJFUI010000329.1 GCA_021372555.1 Planctomycetaceae bacterium
AGCGGCGGAGGGTGACGGGGTCGAGCTTTTCGCTCAGGAATCGGACGCTGCCGTCGACCATAACGCCGTTGCAGCCCCCGGTGTGAAAGCCGAATGGCTCGTCGTTTGGCCCGCAATTGTTCTGGCTCCAACTGCAATTGGTGCCCTGGGCTCCCTTCACCGAACTCGGGTCCGACGGCGCGGAGGGAGGATTTGTGCCGCCGATTGGAAAAGCGTTCTGGTTGATGACGGGCCCGGCGTAGACGCCGATCGTTGAGGTATTGCCGAACGGACCGGAGACGCCACTGCCGCAGGCGTCAGGATCGGCCCATCGCCAGACGGCCTTTGCGGTCTGGCCGGTCAAGGCGCCGGTGGCGTCGCCGGTGACGTCATGGGGGAGCATGTTGCTGGTGGGCGGGGCGGAGAGATCGGCATAGGTGGACAAGCAGTAGTATGGCGTCTGTCCGTTTTGGTAGGACGAGACGCTCACCCGGCCTGCGTCTTCGATCATCGCCAGAGTGTTGCTGGTGCCATCGGAAATTGCGCTGAGTCGGACGCTGGTGGTCGAGGTGGAGTCGGACGCTGCGCCGGAGTTATCCGTTTTCATGACAAGGTTCGATGTATCGACGGTTAATGCACCCTGAGCACGAGTGGCTTTGTTTCGCGCGCCGTAGGTTGGACTGCCGGGCGTGCCGTCGATGTCGGTGTAGACGGTGGCAAAGTAATCGGTGCCGCCAAATCCTGCGGGGTCACGCGCCGATCGCTCGCCGAACGGATTACTTGGGCAGACGTAGGTGCTAATGTGTCTGGTTGCGGCCCAGACGTTGCCGGCGACAGGCGTGCCGTCGACGGTGGCCGTTCCGTTTGCCGTGCCGGGCACCTTTTGGCCGGCGGTAATGTCGCGATAGCTTTTCGACAGGTCCATCACCTGGTAGATGTCGGTGTGTTCCACGTACGGCAACAGCAAGGTCAACGTGGACTGTTTTGCGAAGCAGGTAGCGCTGGCGGCACTGGTCGCGATTGTGCCTTCACCGCCAGTCGGCAACTTGTGGTTGGCGGCTTCGAAGTTGAGAATCGCCAGTCCGATTTGTTTAAGATTGTTGCCGCATTGGCTGCGGCGGGCGGCTTCGCGGGCCGCTTGGACGGCGGGCAGCAGCATCGACACCAGAATGCCGATGATCGTAATCACCACCAACAGTTCGACCAGCGTGAAGCCTCGTCGAATACACTTGCTTGCGAGCATCATTCGTCTCCTTGAAAGGAAAAGCGGGGGGTAGCACAGAGCCCGAGACGCAGCAGTGTCGGTTTGGCCATGACTCGCGCGGCGCTAGGGGAGAGTCTTCCGCACATGCTTTCGGCGCGAAGATTCGCGTCCTCGACAACGCCATCCGCAGGGCCAAGGCGACTTGCGGAGGTAAACGGGGCGATGTGGAAGAGACCGATCTGATCGCCGCGGCAAACCATCGGTTTTGTGCTCCGCATCACTCGGCTCCTTCCGCGAGTCCGTCTGAGTGCCTCGGGGATTTCGCCCGAAGATCGCCAATGACCTTCAGACATCGCCGGGATTATCGGAGCCGGAGATGAGGCTTTGATGAGTGCGGAAAAAACGTCCGGTCAATTTGGCGTTAGGAATTCGCAAATTGGCGGGCGACGGGGATCGTTGAGAAGATCCGCCAGAGGGCCACTAGTGGGCGGAAAGGGCGAGCGCCCGCCAGTTCGTCACCCGTTGCTGAGCGGCAGGCGGATGGTGAAGGTGCTTCCCACGCCGACGGCGCTTTCGACGGACACCGAGCCGCGATGGGCCAGAGTGATGTGCTTGACGATGGCCAGGCCGAGGCCCGTGCCGCCAAGCTCGCGGCTTCGGGCTTTGTCGACCCGATAGAATCGCTCGAAGAGACGCGGCAGATGTATCGCCTCGATGCCGCAGCCGTGATCGGTCACTTCGATGGTCAGTTCGGCGCCGCGGCGGGCGGCGCGAATGGCGACGGCGGAGCCGGCATCGCTGTACTTGATGGCGTTGTCCAGCAGATTGACCACCGCCTGCTCCAATAGCGCGGCATTGATCTCGCCGCGAAGGTCGTCGGGGCACGCGACGTCGATTGTGACGCCCTTTTCCGCAGCCTTTTTCTCGCACATCTCGATCGCGCCTTGCAGCACGCCGCGGACTGGCTCGACGGCCAACTCGATTGTTTGGCCTTCGAAGCCTTTCTCGATGCGCGAAAGGGCGAGCAAATCGGCGATGATCGCGTCGAGTCGATTTACCTGCCGCAACATGATCTGCAGGAACCGGACAGCGTTTTCGCGATCATCCAATGCCCCGTCGAGGAGCGTTTCGACAAAGCCCTTCAGCGAGGTGATCGGAGTCCGCAACTCGTGCGAGACGTTGGCAACGAAGTCGCGGCGCACGTCTTCCAGGTGTCGCAGGCGGGTGATGTCGTGCAGAACGATCAGCACGCCGATCGATCCACGCTGCGGGTCGCGGAGCGCGGCGCCATGGGCCGTGAGCCACCGATCGTGCGGGACGTGGATCTGAATCTCGCGATCGACTGGGGTGTCGCTGCGCATGGCCGACTCGACGAAGTCGAGGAGTTCGGGTTTGCGGATGACCTCGTAGATGCCATGGCCCTGGAACCGCGTGGGCTCGCCGCCGAGCAGGCTCGCGCAGGTTTTGTTCAGACTTAGAATCACGCCGTTCCGGTCGATGGCCAACACGCCTTCCTCCATGCTGGCCAGCATGGACTCGCGCTCGTCCTGTTGACGCAGCACGGTCTGAAGTCGTTCGTCCAACTGGCGGGCCATTTCGTTCAGTGCGTTGGCCACGGCGACGACTTCATCGGGCCCGGTGACCGAGAGACGATGCGTCAGGTCGCCGGCGGCGAACTGGGCGGCCCCCGCCTTGATCTCTTCGAGCGGGCGGCTCATGCGACGCGAGATGAGGAGGCTTACGGCGGCGTAGCAGAGGATGCCTGCCAGGGAGGCGACGAGGAACTGGTTGCGAACGATGCCTAGGCTTCGCGTCAGGCCACTAACCGGCAGCGAGGTGCGAAGAGCGGCCGTGGGGGCAGCAGGCGGGCCGATGGGAATGGCAACGTATTTGCGTTCCCGCCGCTCGGTGATGCTGTAATGGGTTGCCTCGCCGGTTGCGCCGCTGAGGGCCGCTTGAATTTCGGGTCGATCGGGGCCCTTGTGGTTCTCCATCTGGCGAGGGTCGTCGTCGGAGTCGGCGATCACCTGGCCTGAGGGCAGCACGACGGTGATTCGCGTGTCGCTGGCGCGACCAAGTTCCTTGCAAAGGCGGTCGATTTGGGCAGTTTTGCCCTTGGCGAGCAGGTCGCCGATTGGCCTGGCGCAGATTTGAGCCCGAGCTTCGAGGTCGGCGGTCAACTGATCGAGGTAGAGCGACCGGACGACGTTGGAGGCGTAGAAGCCGGCTGAAAGCAGCAGGACTGCCGGCACCCAGAGGTAGGCGAGAAAGAGGCGCTGCCACAATCGACGAGGAAGCATCGCCTATTCCTTGAACCGGTAGCCGACGCCGCGGACGGTTTCGATATAGGTGCCGGCCGGGCCGAGCTTTCGCCGAAGGCCGACGACCTGGACGTCGACCGCCCGATCCGTGGCCGCGTAGATGTCGCCGCGGACGGCATCGAGGATTTGCTGTCGGGTGAAGACCCAGCCGGGGCGCTGCGCGAGGAAATGGAGCAGCTTGAACTCGGTGGCGGTCAGGTCGACGGGGGCTCCGTTGATCGATACCTCGTGTCGGCCGGCATGAATCTTCAAGCCGTGCGATTCGGTCACCTCGGGCGGTTGGTCGTCGTCGATGTCGGCGGGCAAGGCGGCGCCCGCCGCGCGGCGAAACACGGCCTGGATGCGGGCGAGGAGGACCTTCGGGCTAAATGGCTTGGTGATGTAGTCGTCGGCGCCGAGGTTGAGGCCGGTCACGACATCGGCTTCCTCGCCCTTGGCGGTCAGCATGATGACGGGGAAATGCTGAGTTGCCGGGTCGCTTTTCAAACGACGGCAGACGGTCAAACCGTCGAGCCCGGGGAGCATGAGATCGAGCAAGACGAGGTCGGGCGGTTTGGCAGCGACGGCCTGCAAGGCATCTTCGCCGGAAGCAACACTGGCGACCTGATAGCCTTCCTTGAGCAGATTGTAGCTGACCAACTCGCGGATATCCTCGTCGTCCTCGACAACGAGCACGGATTGCTTAAGCATGGCGGCAGCCTACCACCGCGACATTAGGGGCGGGTTAGCGTTCGGTCAGATTACGATAATTGTGGGCGGGTGGCAAGCGGCTGCGGCGGGCACGGCTGGACGAGCCAGGGTCGGCAGTACAACTGCCGCCCCAACGGAGGACGAACCAGGGTCGGTAGTGCAACTGCCGCCCCAACGGAGAGGTCGGCAGTACAACTGCCTTGCACGCTTGGGGAGGATGCAAGATAATGCCTCGCGGAAGGGAACTCGCCGGGAAACGATGGCCGAGCTAGCTACGATTGACGATCTTTTGGCTGGGCTGAACTCTCAACAGCGCACGGCGGCCACGCATGGCGAAGGCCCTCTGCTGATCGTGGCGGGGGCGGGCACGGGGAAGACGGCGACCCTTGTCCATCGCGTCGCCTGGCTTATTGCCGGCGGGGTCGATCCGAGCCGAATCCTGCTGCTGACATTTACCCGTCGCGCGGCGGCCGAGATGCTTCGCCGGGCGGAGATTCTTCTGCACCGGCTGGGCCACCCGGGCGCGGGCAGGGTTTGGGGCGGCACGTATCACGCCATCGCCACACGGTTGCTGCACCGCTACGGCAAGGCCATCGGGTTGCCGCCGGACTTCGCCGTCCACGACCGGGCGGATTCGGAAGACCTGATGAACGTCGTCCGGACCGACCTGAATCTGGCGAAGACGGACAAGCGGTTTCCCAAAAAGGGAACCTGCATGGCGATTTATAGCCGCGCGGTCAACGCCCGGGAGAAGCTGGAGTCGGTGCTGGAGAACCACTTCCCGTGGTGCGAGGACTGGCGGGAGGAGCTGAAGCTTCTGTTCAACGGCTATGTCGATCGCAAGGAAGCGGCCGGTGTGCTCGACTACGATGACCTTTTGCTCTACTGGCACGCGCTGCTGAACGATGAGGCGGCGTCGGCTGAATCGCCCCGCCTGCAACCTGGTCCTCTGCCAAAGGGCGAGGGGAAGAAACGCGTCGGCGACGTGGTGCGTGGGCTTTTCGACTGCATTCTCATTGATGAGTTCCAGGATACGAACACGCTGCAGGCCGAGATACTTTATGCGCTGTCGCCCGAGGGAAAAGGGCTGACCGTGGTGGGCGACGATGCGCAGTCGATTTATGCGTTTCGGGCGGCGACCGTTCGCAACATTCTCGACTTTCCGAAGCATTATCCGGGGGCGACGATCGTCACGTTGGAGCAGAACTACCGCAGCACCGAGCCGATTCTGGATGCCACGAACCAGGTCATCGCGCTGGCTCGCGAACGATACACCAAGAACCTTTGGTCCGAGCGGACGGAAGGTCAGCGGCCGGTGCTGGTCAACTGCGAGGACGACGGCGATCAGGCCACGTATGTGATCCGGCGGATTCTTGAGCATCGCGAGGCCGGAATCGACCTGCGGCGCCAGGCGGTGCTGTTTCGAGCGTCGCACCACAGCATTCTGCTCGAAGCCGAGCTGGCACGCGCGAACATTCCTTTCCACAAGTACGGAGGGCTTAAGTTTATCGAGACCGCGCACGTCAAGGACCTGATGGCGTTTCTGCGGCTGGCGGAGAACCCCCGGGACATGGTTGCGGGCTCGCGTTTGCTGCCGCTGCTACCGGGCGTGGGGCCTGGCAAGGCGCGGCAATTGATGGACGCGCTGTTGGCCGCTGGGGGCAATTTCGATGTTTGGGCAGATTGGCGACCGCCGGCGGCGGCAGCCACGCTTTGGCCCAAGTTCGTGTCGCTCTTGAAAAGCCTGGTGCGGACGGCGGACGAGTTGCCGGTTCAACTCAATCGGGTGCGGAAGTTTTACGCTCCGTTGCTTGAAGGGAAGTACGACCACGTCGAGCCGCGGCTCCGCGATTTGGAGCAGTTGGAACTGATTGCGTCGCGCTATCGGAACCGGGCGCGGATGTTATTGGAGATGACGCTTGACCCACCCAGTTCGACGCAAGACCTGGCCGGGCCGCCGCAACTGGACGACGACTATCTGGTGCTCAGCACGATCCACTCGGCAAAGGGACTTGAGTGGGACGCGGTTTATGTGATCCATGCCGCGGACGGCAATATTCCGTCGGATATGGCGACGAAGAACCCGGAGGAGATCGAAGAGGAGCGGCGGCTGTTTTACGTGGCGCTTACCCGGGCGAAAAATTGGCTCTACGTCTGCTATCCGCTGCGGTACTACTATCCGGGGCGGAGCGATCGGCACACGTTCGCCCAGCGGACCAGATTTCTTCCGTCGGCACTGCTCCACTGCTTCGATCAGTGCGTGCCCGAGACGCCAGACGCTGGCGACGATGGCGCGGACGGGTGTTCTGCGTGCGATGCGAGCCGTCAGGTTCGCCGACGAATACGCGAGTTGTGGGGCTGACGGCGGCGTGTGACGCGCCGGGGGGCAGTAATTGTCTGTGGCCGCGTTGGGACTGCTAATTCGGCTGGCAGGCGGGACGCCTGCGCCACAAACCGGCCACAATCCGTTGCCGCGTGTCGACGCGCCGGGGGGCTTTCGCCCTTGCTGTGGTTCGCGTATGCTACGGGGGCGGAGGGATCCCCATGCTGCCCGGCCCAATCTTTAACGTCGAACTGCTCACCAGCGCCAGGCGAGCGCGGTATTTTCTGATTCGCGCACTCTATGGGCTCGTGCTGCTTGTCGCCGTGTGGTTCGTCTATCAGACGCACCATGCCGCGTACCGGTATGGCCAAGTGCAAGACGACATCCACAGCGTGGCTGAGTTGAGCGCGGGATTTTTCATGACCTTCGCTTGGATGCAGTTGCTGGCGGTGATGATTCTGTGCCCGGCGATGGTCGCCGGCGCTGTTGCCAGCGAGCGAGAGCGGCGGACGATCGAGTATCTATTTGCCAGCCAGTTGAGCAACGCCGAAATTGTGCTTGGCAAGCTGGCCGCTCGGGTGATCCACGTGATCTACCTGCTGCTGGTCGGGGTGCCGGTGCTGGCGCTGATGATGATGCTCGGCGGCATCGCGCCGGAAGCTCTGCTCGTGCTATTCATCGTGACGCTGAGCAGCATGCTGACGGTTTGCTCGTTGGCGATGGCCATTTCCGTCTGGTCGATGCGTGCGCGCGAGGCGGTGACCAAGGCGTACCTGCTGCTTTTTGTATTGGTGGCCCTTCCGCCGCTTCTGAGCTCTCTGCGATTCGCTGGTCCGATCATTTCGGACAGTGCGATCTACAACTACGTTGTCGCGCCGATTAGCGACCAATTGGTCTTGGCCAATCCGTTCGCGACAATGACGCTCGCGATGACAAAGGCCAGCGGCGCCACGCAGGCATTGGGGTTCGATCTTGTCTGGGGGCTGGTTCGCAACCAGTGTATCGCGACGATTCTTTCGGCCGGGGCCGCCACTCTGGCGGTTCGCCGGGTGCACCTGCGGCAACGGGTGAAATCAGCGCGGCGGCAGTGGCGATTTTCGCATTGGATTCGGCCGGCGGTCGGGCGTCGTGCGATGCTCTGGAAGGAGATTTTTGCCGAACCGGCGGCAGCCCGCCTGGGGGTGCTGGGACGCATCACGGTGACGCTGATCGTTCTAGGCGTTCTGGCGCCGACCATCTGCACGTTCTATTACGCGCAATCGATTGGAAGCGGCTATCAAAGTCCGGCGCAAGAATACATTGGGTATGCCCTGATGATGGGCACGATTCTGGGCTGCGGCATCCTGCTCATGGTGGCTGCCCGCGCCGCCGGCTCGATCGCTTCGGAACGCGAGCGCGATTGCTGGGTCTCGCTGTTGAGCACGCCGTTGGATCCAAAGGAAATCATCTGGGCGAAAATCGCGGGCAGCGTCTGGGCGATGCGGTGGGGACTTGCGTTGCTTGTGCTGATTTGGGGATTAGGGGTCATTATCGAGCCGACGTCTATCATGCCCGTCGTGTTCATCTTGGCAACATTCCTGATCCTTGCGTTCTATGCAGCCGCGCTCGGTGTCCGCTTTTCGCTTCGCTGCAAGACTTCGTTGCGGGCGATGGGCGCGACGTTGGCGGTGGCCCTGTTCGTCGGCGGGCTCTACTTGTTTTGCTGCATGCCAGTGTTCATTGCCTCCAATCCGGGCGAGGGCGCCGTGCTCGTGGCGGCACCCTGCGTCCCCTATTTGTTGGCGATGCCCGGCATCTATTTCGTCGAGCATGGGCACATGGGCCGTGAGGGATCAGCGTTTGTCGCGGCTTACTTTCTGGGCACTTTCGGCTATCTCGTGGCCGGCTTTTTCTTGACTTACCGCAGCATCGACGGTTTTGACGCGGCCAACGGGCGATCGAGGCTGAGAACGTCATCGATCGAAGATGCGCGGACGCCTGCCGGTGAGGCCCTTCCACCGGCGGCAGCCTCCGAATCATCGGCATCCGTCGTGGCGGCGACCGTGGTCGACGATCGCGATCGCTGATCGGGGAGCGATCGCTCTGGATTCCTCCTGCGGTGTGCTTGCTCTTTTGCTTGGGCAGCCTGCAACGCTTGAAGCGGTCGATGCAACACGGTCGGGTGGAACGATGACGGCGGCGATACACCTTGCGAGGGCGGTGGGCGAAAGCTTCGCCATGCGGACGCCAAGACGGTCAGTACCGAGCTAGGCTTACGACATAGTAATGGCGACGCAAGAAGCACGGGTGGGGCACCTCGTATGCGCCAATTTGATCCGACCATCACACCAGCCGAGTATAAGGTCTTGCTGGTCGATGACGATCCAGCAATGCTGCGTCTTTTGTCGCGGTGGCTGACGAAGGCGGGCTACGCGATTCGCACCGCCTCGGATGGTCGCGAGGCGCTCGATGCGATTGAACTGGAATGCCCGGACTTTCTGGTCACGGACTGGGAAATGCCGCGGATGGACGGGCTGGAGCTGTGCCGTCGAGTCCGCGAAACGGTGTTGCCCCATTACGTCTACATCGTCTTTTTGACCGTTCGCACCGGGGCGGCGGAGATGATCGCCGGCCTGGAGAACGGCGCCGACGACTTCCTTGCCAAGCCAGTGGCCGAAGGAGAGCTGTTGGCCCGAATGCGAGCCAGCTCGCGCGTGCTGGAACTCGAGCGGCGATTAAGCCTTTTGGCCCACACGGACGCGATGACGGGCTTGGCGACGCAGCGGACGTTCTACGAGGCGTTGGAAAAGGAATGGCGGCGATGCCGCCGTTCGCGGGCGCCGCTGAGCTGCGCGATGATGGACCTTGATTTTTTCAAGCAGGTCAACGACGTTCACGGGCATCCGACCGGTGATTCGGTGCTGAAAATAGTGGCGGAATTGCTCGTGGACTCTTCGCGGGTGAGCGACACGGTATGCCGTTACGGCGGCGAAGAGTTTTGCATCATGCTGCCCGAGACGCCCGAGCATGAAGCGGCGAAATGGGCCGATCGCGCTCGGCGGCGTTTGGCGTCGCTGCGAGTGCCGGCCGGGATGAAAGATCTTCAGATGACGGCCAGCTTTGGCGTGGCTGAGTGCCGGGACGACACGCAGAATTCGGAAGAACTTGTGGACTTGGCCGACCAAGCCTTGCTCTGCGCGAAGCGCATTAGCCGTGACCGAGTCGTCTGCCACAGCTCCATGGTTGATGGCGCGGAGCCGACGCGGCACGGTGGCATGCGGGACGAGGTGTTCGAGGGGAAGGTGGCTCGCGATGTGATGAGCCCCCTGGTGATGTGCTTGCACGAGAAAGACACGATTTCGGAGGCGGCTCGGTTTCTGCTGCAATCGGGCATGGCCTCGACACCGGTGTTGGACGCCGAGGGGACGCTGGCCGGCTTTCTGTCGGAGAAGGACTTGATGACGGCGATGATCGCACCGGACTGCTGGCAGCGACCGCTGGCGGCGGTGATGCGTCCGAACGTGATTTGCTATGAAGAAAACACGCCGGTTCGTGTCATCTACGAGTTTCTTTGCCGTGTTTCGATCCGTGCGGTGGTAATTACGAAGCGAGGCCGCCCGACGGGGACCATCAGTCGTCGATCGCTGCTGCAATGGTTCCGGGAGTGGGTCATCAAGCAGGATTTGGTTTCGCCGCAGGCGTTCGGGTCCTCCGTTGACGCATGTAGCACAGCAAGCACGGCATCTGGACCAGCCCCCCGCAGCTTGGACACCGCAGGTGCTTTCCGGTCGGATGCGTGAAGCCGTGGTCGCGCGGATTCCGGATGATTGGCGTGCGTCGTTTGCCTAGGGCGATCGCATTCACGGTGCCCCGACTAAGGCCCAGGGTGGCGGCGATCTTTCGTTGGGAGAGCCGCCCTTCTTGAAGCATCTGACGCACCTGGTCGACCATTGTTGCAGCAATCATCCTTGTGACCCCCCAAAAAGAGCCGGGTTTGACGCCGGCTGGTTTCGCTCGTCGTCCATTACGAAGGCACCGCCCTTTCCGCCGGAGACGCGGCAACGCTAGGGCGTCACACTCGGGTGACGGTCTCATTCAAGCGGTGTCAGATTGGGGGAAGCGTATCACAAAAGGTGCATAATTTCAACCATAAGTTTGGACGCTTTATGCGTGTTTCTGCCTCCAGTTGTTTCCTGGCTGTCGGTGTCTCGCGGCCGGCCGAGGGGCGAGGGTATTAGACGCGGGCGATGTTTTTGGCTAGAATAATAGCCATGACTCTTGAGCCTTACGACCCGCAGCGATTGGACCAGTTCGCCTTGCGGCTACTGGATTTGGCAGCGATTCTTCGCGAGATGGCGCAACGGAGCCGTGAACACGGCATCAGCGACCTGGCGTTGCACGACAAGAAGGCGCTTGAGTGGTGCACGAAGTTGGAGCAGTGGGCTGAAAAGACGCGAGGTGATTTGGAGTTGCGGGTCATTCAGGACAAGGCGGAGCGGCGAGGTCGGAACGCGGCCAAATAATGTCCAAAACGCTATGGGTCGCCATGGCTGTGGAGCCGCCTGGGTCGAGTCTCACGCTTAGCTAGGGCCGACCGATTTTTCCTGTCGAGCGGCGATGCGGCACGACGCTGGAGCGCAGTCGCCGGCGTGGTCGATAAGGAGGCTAGACCTGCCACTCCCCACAAGTCGGGCCGCGAATTCCGACGCCATTGATCGGCGCATCGAAGGCCGGCCCGCCCGCCACGCGAAGCCATGTCCATCGAAATTCTGCCAGCCCTGATCGGTTCGACGTTCTGCTCTGTTTGCCTAGTGGCGGCGAGTATTCTCGTGCACACGCGACGCGAGAACTGCCAGCGTTAGAAGCCAACTAGCGGCAGAGACTATTCCTCGGCACAGAAATGGCGTACGTGCGCGGGGAACGAGCGCTTGGCAATTCTCTGAGCCAGGGTGCAATCCGGCAATTCGTCCCGGCGTCGGCGTGTGATTCCACCAGTGACGGCGCTGGCTGCTGACGCCACGGGGCCCGGCAAGTTCTGAGGCTGAACGTTGGCGGGCTGCCTCGCGGGCCGCAGGGGCGGCTGGAGAACTCTCCCGCGGAATCGTCATGCCAACAGCACGATTCCGTTCGCGCCGACCGCACCACTGCGGTCGGCGAGAGTCTGGTTTCCCCGTCCCTGGTTACGCCGCTTCGGCAGAGGTCTGGCCGCCGTCAGCCAGATTCCGCTTATATTGCAGCGCGTCGAGCAGTTCCGCCAGGCTCAGCGTGCGGTTGTCGACGTCGAGTGGGATCTCCATGCCGGGATCACAGACGAGATCGACAGTGCCGTCTTCGCCGATGAGCGGATCAAACTCGCGGAGCAAGCCGTCTTGGACGGCTTGACGGACCAGGTGTCCGCGGGTGGCCGAGACTTCGTTGGAACGATCGCCCAGGCTATCGGCCGCGCGTTTCGCCAACACGGGCAGATACTCGCTGGGGATCTCGATCAGTTTGGGAGTGTATACCTTGATCTGCATGTATCTCATATCGGCAGCGCGGTGATGGGGGTTACACGGTTTCTGCTGGTTTTGCGCCGATGGCGGTGTGTCGCGATTTTGCACCATGCGGGCGAGGGGTGTGCGACGGGTTGCACGTGCTTTGATCTTGCCGAACCGCGGCGTACTGGGTACAAGTCGTTGGTGTCCTGAGGGCCAATTGCGCGGAAACGGATGGGTCTTGTTAAGTTCATAGTTTCAAACAACTTGCGAGTTGGCCGGCGGCCACGGCTGGACGGGAGTGCCTCGGAATGAATCGCCTTTGTATGTATCTGTTGGCCTTGGTGGTAGGCCTGGCGGCCGTTTCGATCCGGGCGGAGGACGCGGGGCAGCTCACCGCGGAGAACATGAAGGTCGCGCTGCACACGGCAACGCCCCAGGAGAACGGCTTCATCGAACGGGTGCTCGATCGCGTCCAAAGGGGGACGATGCCGTTGGACCTGGTCAAAAGCACGTTTCAGTGGGCCAGGAAGAAGCCCCGCAAGCAGTTTTACTATTTCAAGCAGGGGCTGATTCTGCGAGCGGCCGAGCAGGGGATACACATCCAATAGCCTGCATGGGCTCGGCCCCTCTGTACTTCTCTTGCGGCGGCATTTTTGTGGCACGCCAGCATTTCCGTTGGCGTCGGTGTCTTGCCATGGCGGGCGGTTTGGCCCAAAATGGTGCGAGGCACTTCAAAGCCCGCCCCGCAATCGCACGGCACTGCACGAAACGAGCGTTCATGATCGCTAAATTGGCCCTGGAAGATGGAACTGTTTTGGCTGGAACGGCGCTTGGCGCAGCCGGCGAGGTCGATGGCGAGGTTTGCTTCAACACCTCGATGACGGGGTATCAGGAGATCCTCACCGATCCGAGCTATCGCGGGCAGATCGTGACGATGACCTACCCGGAGATCGGCAATTACGGGGTCAATGCCGAAGACGTTGAGAGCCAACGGCCGCACCTGGCCGGGTTTATCGTCCGCGAGAACAGCCGTAGGGTCAGCAACTTTCGGGCGGACGGCGATCTGGACGGCTATTTGAAGCGTTGGAACATCGTCGCCCTGGAAGGCATTGACACTCGGGCGCTGGTACGGCGGCTGCGGATTCACGGGGCGATGAAAGGCGTGCTGTCGACGATCGACTCGGACGACGCCAGCCTGGTGGCCAAGGCCAAGGCGAGCCCGGGACTCGTGGGCCGCGATCTGGTGCGCGAGGTGATCCCCGATTCCGCCGTCGAATGGACCGGTCCGTTGAGTTCGTGGGCGAAGCTGAATGCGATCGAATGTCCGCCGGTCGGGCAGGACTCGCCGCACGTTGTGGCATTAGACTACGGCATGAAGTGGAACATCGCCCGGCACTTGTTCAGCATGGGGTGCCGGGTTACGGTGCTGCCAGGCACGGCGACGGCGGAAGACGTTTTGTCGCGCAATCCTGACGGCATTTTCCTGTCGAATGGCCCGGGCGATCCGGAGCCGCTCGTTTATGCACAGCAGGCGATCCGCGAGTTGCTGGGCAAGAAGCCGATGTTCGGCATTTGCCTGGGGCACCAACTTCTATCGTTGGCCTGTGGGGCAAAGACCTACAAGCTGAAGTTTGGCCACCGCGGCGCCAACCAACCGGTGCTCAACGAAGCGACTGGCCGCGTGGAGATTACGACGCAGAACCACGGCTTTTCGGTTGCGGCGGACACGCTGCCCGAGGACCTGGAGGTCACTCACCGGAATCTGAACGACGACACCATCGAGGGTGTCCGCCACCGCCGTTTCGCAGCCTTCAGCGTGCAGTATCATCCTGAGGCGTCGGCGGGGCCGCACGACAGTAGCTATCTGTTCGAGCAGTTTCGCGCGATGCTGGCGTAACCGCTACTTGATCCATGGCGGCGCCGGGTTCTGGCTTTGCCGGCGATGACGGTGGATGTGAGCGTGCCGGCGCCCAAGGTCATAGCGGCCAGCAAGCCGAGCGAGGAAGGCTCCGGGACAACAAATACCGTGGCCCCCCGGAAGCTAACGTCTGGGATCGGGATCGGCGCGCCTTGCTCGTCGAAGCCGCTGTAGAGGTTGCTGTTGAAGTGGCTCGATGAGCCGTTGACAGGGTTGATGGCGTAGACGCCGGTTGCTCCAGGGGCGAGGCGAGCCTTGATGCGCAGCAACGAGCTTGCGTCGGTGATCGTCGCAGTTCCCGATGGCAGAAATGCCTGAAACGTATAAAGCGCGTTGTCGGCGCCGTCGTTTTGGACCGAGTAGCTGGCCGCAACATCGATGACGCTGTTTTCGGGCTGGTCGCAGCCCGTGCCCGCGCCAACGATCGTCAGGCCGGAGCCGACGATGGTCGTGACCTTGAGCGTCAACTGGTAGCCGACCAGTGGTTGGCTGCTGGTCTCCCCATCGAGAAAGAGTCCGACGTCAATGTCAAAGTCGTATTGCCAAAGCGGTGTTTGCACCATCCGGGTTGGAAGCTGCACGATGACCCCGGCGTTTGCGATGGAGCAAGTCGCCACCGCTGCGAGAACGAAAAATACCTGCTTCATGGTGACTTCCGACAAAGGCGCTGCACCGAACGCGACGCCGCAGGATTGGAGCACCAAAACATGACAAGCGGTGAGGACTGGTCCTCGCCGAGGGAGGCCCTGTTCCGGAGGGGCACCCACTGAAAGTACCTCGATAGTAGCGTTGCGGTCCGATTGGTGTCAACGCGAGTCCTTGGCCGATGCGGCCTTTGCTGCGAAGGACGAGCGGCGCAGCGTGGCACAGACGATACAAGCGTCACAACGAGTCGTGCTGACCGTTTCAGGGTCAATGAACTGTTCAAGATAAGAGCTTTTGTTGGGGTGACAGTGATGGTGCCACCCGGGAAAAACGCCCAAATTCGGGCGTGGCAGTGCAACTGCCACGCCAACGTCCTGGAAAACTGCCACCCCAACGTCCTGAAAACTGCACCCCAACATCCTAGAAAACTGATCGGCTCTGCCGACCGTTTGGCGGTGGTGGCACGACTGCCACGTACCCGCTAGACTGGACGAAAGTAGCTCAGCTAGCGGCGTCGACCGAGTTCTAATTTCCAGAGCAGGTAAAGCATGGCGAGAGGGATTCTCACTAGTTTTGCAGTCACTGTTTGCTTGATGATTGCGGTTCATGCAACCGGCGAATCACCCAAGGGACAGGCTTCCCCGGGAACGAATCTCGACTGCGTCGACCCGACGATCGGCAGCGTGGGCATCGTTTTGGAACCGACGCGTCCTACGGTCCATCTGCCCAATAGCCTCGTCCGGTCGTATCCGATGAAAAGGGATCAGTTGGACGACCAGGTTCAATTCTTCCCTCTGACGGTTGCCTCGCATCGCATTGCATGGGTGTTTGCGATGTTGCCGGTGAGCGGTCCATTGGGTGACGAGCTTTGGGGCAAGCGTGCGACGATCGAGCGGGAAGAAACGACGCCTTACTACTACCACGCCACGTTTGAAGACTCGGGCGATGCCGTCGCGTTTTCGCCGGCCGCTCGAAGCGGGTACTTCCAGATCAACTTCGAGGGGCGGCGGGATCATTGGCTGCGGCTGGCGGTTATCAACCAGGGCGGCGAGATCAGTGCAAAGGGTCGCGTCATTAGCGGGACCGAAGAGTTCCAAGGCATGCACGCCTACTTCTACGCGGAAACCGACGCGGACATTACAGATGTCCGATACCAGAACCCGGCGGACAAACGACGGCTTCTCGCCAAGGTGGGCGAGGAGACGGCCCAAGTCGGCTTTCGCTACGGCATTTCCTACATTAGCGTTGAGCAGGCGAAGCGGAACTTTGAGAAGGAAATCCCGGCGTGGGGATTTGACGCGATCAAGGAGAAGGCTCGCGAGGTGTGGGAAAAGACACTGTCTCAGGTTCGCATTGAGGGAGGCACGCCGGCTCAGCGGCGAGTGTTTTGGACAGCGTTATACCGATGCTACGAGCGCATGGTCGACGTCAACGAGTATGGGCAGTATTACAGCGCCTACGACCATCGCGTCCATCAGTCCAACGAGCCGTTCTACGTTGACAACTGGCTGTGGGACACTTACCGCGGGCTCGAGCCGCTGCACATGATTCTGAACCCCGACATGGAAATGGCGAAGATCCGCTCGTACATCACGATGTATGAGCAGGCCGGATGGATGCCATCGTTTGCGGTGGTATTCGGGGACTGGCCGGCAATGACGGGGAACAACGCCGCGATCTGGATGACCGACGCCTGGTTCAAGGGGCTGCGGCAGTTTGATTTCCGCAAAGCGTATGAGGGGGCCAAGAAGAATTCGCTCGAAGCCACGCTTCTGCCGTGGGCTAATGGACCGGCCACCTCGCTCGACGAGTTTTACAACAAGCATGGCTACATGCCCGGTTTGCACCCGGGCGAGAAGGAGACGGTTGCGAAAGTCGACCCCAACTGGGAGAAGCGGCAATGCGTCTCGGTCACGCTCGACAATAGCTACAGCGACTGGTGCATTGCCCAGCTCGCCGCTTTCGACAACAACCGGTCGGACCGCGATTTGTTCATGAAGCGGGCCAACAACTACAAAAACGTCTTTCGGACGGAAAAGGGGTGCGTGTGGCCAAAGGACGCCGAGGGCAGATGGATCGAGCCTTTCGATCCGAAGTTGGCGGGACGCGAGTACTTCACGGAGAACAACGGCTACACGTACAACTGGGACGTCGTTCACGACCTGCATGGCCTCTTCGCGCTGATGGGCGGAAGGGCCAAAGCGGAGGCTAAGCTCGATCAACTTTTCCGCGAGGACTTGGGCCTGCCGAAGTTCAAGTTTTGGACGATTCAGCCAGACGCCTCCGGGATGGTTGGCCAATTCGTCATGGGCAATGAGCCGAGCTTTCACATTCCGTACCTGCACGATTACCTCGGCGCGCCGTGGAAGACGCAGAAACGCGTTCGGATGCTGCTCGACACCTGGTTTACCGACAACCTGTTTGGCATGCCTGGCGATGAGGACGGCGGCGGGATGTCGGCCTTCGTCGTTTTTTCGATGATGGGCTTTTTCCCGGCAACCCCCGGCATTCCGGTTTATGCGATCGGGAGCCCCGTGTTCGACGAGACAAGCATCAAGCTATCGAATGGGAAGACGTTTACCGTCAAGGCGGTCAATAACTCGGCGGCAAACAAGTACATCCAGAGCGCGACATTGAACGGCAAGCCATGGGGCAAGCCGTGGTTCACGCATGCGGATTTGCTCGGGGGCGGCGTCTTGGAACTGACGATGGGCAAGCAACCCAACAAGGAATGGGGCAGCCGTGAGGCAGACGCGCCGCCGTCGTCGCTCGACTACCGGCCCAGCGACCTTAATTGACGGAGCATCCGCGCTGAGACGCGTTTAAGCGAGCAACGCGTTGATCTTGCGGAGAGGCGGCTCCGCACATGGCCATGCTCCGTCCCCGGCTGTTAGCCGTTGCGGGAACGGGCGCTCCACCACCACGCCAGCAGCTTCGTCGCCAAACGCGCGGCGACGGGATCGCAGCCAGGGATAACGGGCGAGGGCACAAATTCGACGATGTCTGCGGCGACCAACTCGGCGCGGGATTCGGTGGTCAACGTTCGGATAATCTCCATCGTCTGCCACCAGGACAATCCGCCGGGCAGCGGCGTGCCGGTGCTGGGAATGATCGAGGGGTCCAGCCCGTCCACGTCGAGGCTCAGATAGACCTTGCCCGTCAGCCCACGAAGCGCGGCCAAGGCCTCGGGCCACTGCTCGCTCAACCGATGGGCATAGTACGTCGTAATGCGTGGTCCCGTGGATGCGACCTGATGTTCCTCGCGGGTGAGGCTGCGGATGGCGATCTGCAGGAGCCGGCAGCCGCGCTCCCAAAGTCGCCGCATTACCGTTCCATGCGACCAGTATCGACCATGCAGCCGATTCGCCAGATCGGCGTGGGCATCGACATGCACCAACGTCACGTCAGCGAGGTCTTCACGCGTGGGCCCGGCGTCGTCATGCGTAGTGCCGCGCTGACCGAACAAGCCGGCAACCACGCCGTAGGTGACGGTGTGCTCGCCGCCGAGGCTCAGCAAGAACTTTCTGGGCAGCGATCGGACACAATCCTCGATGGCCACCAGACAGTCTTTGATGTCGCCTTCTGCAGGTGGTGGCGGCAGGGTGTGGATTCGCGGCGACTGACTAAACTCCACCAGCGTTTCTTCGTCGAACGTCTCGATTTGAGGCGTCGCCTGGATGATCGCCTGGGGTCCGCCGGCCGTTCCCTTGCCATAGCACACCGTTCGCTCGACGGGCAACGGCAGCACAAGTGCGTCGGCGTGCTCGACACCGAGCGACGGAAGGCCGAAGAACTGTGATACGCCCGCACTCATGCTATCCATTTTGGCTGTCTTTCTGTTTGCCGTAGCTAGTCCACCCGGGCCCAAAAAACCACGGTGGCGTCCCTATTTCAGGGCATTCGGGCCGGTCTGTCAAGCACCCGGACGTGAGCAACCGTGGAAGGTGGTGGCATGTCGAAAGCGGCTTTTTGTAAGGCCCTCTCCTTTAGGGCGCATCGGAGGGAGCAGCGATCCGGCGCTTCTCCGCACTTGGTCGCTCAGGCATACCGCAATCTTATTGGGTGATGCTCAGGGTGCCGCAATGGCCAAGAAAAAAAGAAGGCCCTGACATTCAGGGCCTTTGACGAGGCGGCGGGTGGCTTGCGATCGCCTTGCCTCGCCGCCTGCTGTGCTTTGGCAGCACAGTCTTACTAGCCCCTTTCGGGGAACAGTTGAAGTATCGTCTTTGCCGATAGAAAAGTCAACTCAAGAAATGCCCAGCACTCTCGCCACCGCTAGGCGAATCGACGCAAGATCTTCTGCTGTAACAACGTGCGTCGCGTACAGTCGCTTCCCCGTGGATGGATGTTGCCCGGTCCTGAACCTGTCGAGTCGGTGAAATGCTACCGTCATTATTATGTCGCATTTCGCCCAGTGCGGAACCCACCACCTGTCGAGAAATCTTGGTATCGACCTCTCTTCGAGTTGATGATGCCATGCCTCAATCCTGTTTGGCGTGGTCGTTGATATTGGAACTACCGAGACCAAGTCGGTGTGCGTCCTGGAAATAACGACGACTGGCCGTTTTTTGACGATCTCCGGCGGCCGAAAACCTGAATCGAAGTCACAAAGCAGCAGCGTACCGGGACGGGGATGATACAGTATTGACATGGCCCACTCCGGGGGACCATGTTACGCATTTGCCATGTTTTCGCAACCCCTGAGAGAAGACGGCAAGAGCTACGAAACGTCGATTTGAAATTGACCCGTTATCCAACCGTGGAAGGTGGTGGCGAGATGGCGAGAACGGTGTACAATGGGGTTTAGCAAATCAAGGCTCCATGCGCACTCATCGACGATCGAATTCGAGCCCTGCCCGCGCAGCGTCGGCTAAGACGCTCTTCGTTGCTTTGAAGAAGACGGTTGAGACGCTGCTGGCGAAGCCGTGGCGTCGGGCGGTAGTGGGATCGTTCATTCTTACGGCCATCGTCTTTGTCGTGTACTCGCCATCGATTCAGGGTGACTTCCTACTCGACGACGACAACTTGCTGTGGGAAAACCAACTCATCCGCTCCTCGGATGGCCTGTCCCGGTTGTGGTTTACGAAGGAGTCACCGGATTACTGGCCGGTCTCGAACTCGACGCTCTGGCTGGAGTGGCGTGCCTGGGAAAAGAATCCGCTGGGTTACCATGTAACGAATGACCTGCTTCATGTCGCCGCCTGCCTGCTTTTGTGGCTAATCCTGAGGCAGCTTTGCATACCAGGGGCGTATTTGGCGGCGTTGCTGTTTGCGGTTCATCCGGTGAACGTCGAGTCCATTGCATGGATTGCCCAGCGCAAGGATGCATTGGCGATTGTGTTTTTCTTGCTGTCGGTGGCGTGTTTTTTGCGCGCGGAAATGCGACCTGGACGCGCGGCGCTAAGTGGACGAGGCCCCGCATCATGTAAAGCGGCGTGGTGGCGGAAGGTCGGCGACGGCCTCATGTCGGCGAAACTGCGGTATTACCCGCCAGGAACGCTTCGCTGGCATCTGCTAAGCCTCCTGATGTTCGTTGCCGCCGTACTGAGCAAGGGCTCCGCGGTGATATTGCCTCTCGCGCTGGTCATTGTGCTCTGTTGGCGCCGACGACCCACATGGCACGACTGTGTCCGCTTGGCGCCCTTCTTCGCGGCCGCCGGTGCGATGACCTGGGTGAACATCTGGTTTCAGACGCACGGCGGTCCGGCGATTCGGGAGTTCCACGCCATCGATCGGCCGTTGCAGGCTGGGGCCGTTACCTGGTTCTATCTGTACAAGGCGATTCTGCCGTTCGACCTTTCGTTTGTTTACCCGTTGTGGAAGATCGAGCGGTGGAACGCGCTCTGGTGGCTTCCCTTCCTGGCAGCGATCGGTTTTACGGTTGTGCTTTGGGGACTGTCACGGAAGCGCCGGCGATTGGGCCGCCCGCTGTTCTTCGCATGGCTGTTCTTCCTTGCGGGGTTGTTCCCGGTGATGGGCTGGACGGACATTGCGTACATGCGGTTTTCGCTGGTGGCCGACCATTACCAGCACATCGCCTTGCTGGCGATTGTCACGTTGGCCGCCGTTGGCGCGTATTTTTGGTACGAGCGGGCACGCGGTTACCAGCGGATGGCTGCGATTGCGGCAACACTGGCCGTCGTGGCGGTGTTTTCGATCGTCAGTTACCGCCAAAACGGTTTGTACGTCAACGCCGAAACGCTGTACAAAGCGGCAATCGCGAAGAATCACGACTGTGCGGTCCTTTACAATGAGCTGGGTCGAATCCATACGCGTGCGTGCCGTTTCCCCGATGCGATCAACGAGTTTGAGCTGGCGATCAAGGCGAAGCCCGACTATGCCGAGGCCTACAACAACATGGGCGCCACGCTGGCCCAAGTTGGGCGAAACGAAGAGTCTGTAGCTTGTCTTCATCGGGCGGCTGGGCTTAACGAGGGCTACGACATCGCCCGTTTGAACTTGGCGATTACCTACAAGAACATGGGACGGCTGCCCGAGGCGGCGGAGCAGTTGTCACGCGTTGTGAAGGGGAACCCTCGACGGTTCGACATTCGCTGCCGCTTGTGCGAAACGCTACTGGCGCTGGGCAAGACGGACGAGGCGATTGCCGCGCTCAAAGAAGTCCGCACGAGTGGCCAGGATGTCGCTGCCAACGAATGCGCCATCGGGCTGGCGCTGTTTCAACTGAATCGCCATGCTGACGCCGCGGATTGCTTTCGGCGTGCTATCGCGCTCGACAAGAATCATACGGACAGCCACTTCTACTTGGGCACGATTCATCGTCGTGAAGGTCGCCCGGCGGAAGCCCTCAAGGAATTTGAGGAGACGGTCCGCTGCAATGCTGAAGCAATCAAGGCGTACACGAACATCGCTGAGATTGAAGTCGCCGCCGGCAGATTGGACGAGGGTTTAGTGCAGGCCAAGAAGGCCGTGGACATCGCCCGCGCGAGCGCGGAAAAGAATGGCAACAAGAACGGCGAGAAGCAAGCGGCCGCCGAGCTGGAACTGTGGATCGAGAGCTTGCAGCGCCGAAAGTGACCGCGGGCCGACCGGTCTCGGGCGTGGCCGAAGCGGGAAAAATCTGCAGCGCCGCTCAATAAGTGGCCGGCGGATTCGGAGATCCGTCCTGCGGGAAGCTCATCTGTGCATTTTCTCGCGGCCGCTAAAATAGGCTTCGATTTCCTCCAGCGTCTTGCCCTTGGTTTCCGGGAGCAGGAACGTTGCGGTCAGGAAGTAGACGACCGTGAACCCTGCCCAAAGGAAGAACATGCCGGCGTAGCCGTAGTTGCCGACCACGGGCAGAAACACCGCGGCGATCGTTGCCGAGACGAACTGATTCAACAAAAGGGCAATGCTCATGCCGTTGGAGCGAATGCGGGTTGGCATGAGCTCAGAGAGCGCCAGCCACACGCAAACGCCAGGCCCGATGGAAAAGAACGCGATAAAGCCGAACAAGCTGAGGAACACGAGCCAGCCGTGGCAAACGCTGGGGACTGGGCCGATCATGGCCTTGCGGACGATAAGCGAGGCGGTGCGGCCTTTGGCCGGATCGGCGAAGGGGTTCAAGCCCAGGTTGCGAAAGGCGCGGCCCACGGCGCTATCGTCTTTGACGATGTCGGATTGCTCAATCGCAATGGGCAACTGCAACTGGGGCGGCTCGTCGGAACGCCGCGACTGGATGCTGGTGAACGGCCCGTAATCGCAGACGAGCGTAAGCTGCATGGGCACTTGCTGGCTACGGTCGTGGCGTGGGGCTCGTGTGCCCCGAGTCTCGGTCAAGGCTCTTTGGAGCAGTTGGCCGTCCACGGTCTTGACGTTC
>JAJFUI010000353.1 GCA_021372555.1 Planctomycetaceae bacterium
GCCGTGGCCAACGCGGTGCGGCGGAACCGGTCGGGCCTGCAAGATCCGAACCGGCCGATCGGCTCGTTCATCTTCCTTGGGCCAACCGGCGTTGGGAAGACCGAACTGTGCAAGGCGCTGGCCGAAGTGATGTTCGACAGCGAGCAGGCGATGATCCGGCTCGACATGAGCGAGTTCATGGAGCGGCACACGGTGAGCCGGCTGATCGGCGCCCCGCCGGGCTACGTGGGTTACGAGGAGGGCGGCGCACTGACCGAAGCCGTTCGCCGTCGGCCGTACTGCGTCATCCTGCTCGACGAGATCGAGAAGGCCCATCGCGACGTGTTCAACATCCTTTTGCAGGTTTTGGACGATGGCCGGCTGAGCGACAACCAAGGGCACACCGTCGATTTCACGAACACGATCGTCGTGATGACCAGCAACATCGGCAGCCAGGTGATTCAGGAGATCGCCAAGGAGGGCGGCAGCGAGGAGCAGATGCGCGAGGCGGTGATGGACACCCTGCAAACCCGCTTCCTGCCCGAGTTCCTCAACCGCGTGGACGAGATCATGCTGTTCCATCCGCTCAAGCGGGAGCAGATTCGCAGGATCGTCGACCTGCAGGTCGCGCGGGTGCGGAAGCAGCTTGAGGAGAAGGGAATCGAGCTAGAGGTGACGAGCACGGCGATGGACGCCATCGCGACCGAAGGCTACGACCCGACGTACGGCGCCCGGCCGCTGAAGCGCGTGATTCAGCAGCGGATCCAAAACCCGCTGGCGGTCGAGCTCCTCAAACGCGAGTTCGCCCCCGGCAGTCGCGTGAAGATTGATTACGCGGACGGGGAGTTTACGTTTGAGAGGGAAGGGTGAGGACTTCGTCCGCTACGGCGGTCTCCTGACCAACGGATCGGATAGAAAGCTCACATGTGAGAGTTCAGGGCACGACGTGATGCGGAGCAGGACAACGTTGGTGGTCGCCTTTGCGGGAGTTCTTTCCTGAAGGGAGGTCTCGCCATGGTGGAAAACGTGCTTCAAAAACCCGGTTTCACTACCGCCCTGGTCGTTGTAGGTTGGTTGTCGTTCCTTACTGGGCACCTCGTTGAGGTGTCGTTGGTTTCGATTCCGCTGAAGGCGATTGCCAGGGTCCTGCCCTGAACTCTCAAGAGCTGGTCGGGCGGCGCGTTGCTCCGACGTCGCACCGCCCTCACCCTAGCCCTCTCCCGGAGGGCGAGGGACATGATTTCGTCAGCGGGCGGCGGCTTTCGAGACGGCGGCCGATCAGAGGGCGGGCGAGAACTCGATGCTTTTTTTGACGGGCGGGCGGCTCTGACTGGTGTCGGAGTCGATGTCCTGATAGAGCGGCGTGGAGAGGTATCGCTCGCCGAAGCTGGCGGCAACGGTGACGATGACCTTGCCACGGTTCTCGTGCTTGGCAGCCAGTCGCGCGGCAGCGGCCACATTTGCGCCGGTGCTGATTCCGGCTAGGATTCCTTCCTCGCGGGCGAGGCGTCGGGCCCAGAGAAACGCGTCGTCGTTGGTCACGGTTTCCACGCCGCTCAAGAGACTCGTGTCGAGGTTCTTGGGCACAAAACCGGGACCGATGCCTTGGATTTTGTGCGGGCCGGGCTTGCCACCGGAGATTACCGGCGAATCGGCCGGCTCGACGGCGACTGCGCGGAAGTCGGGTTTCTTCGAGCGGAGGTAGCGCGTCACGCCGGTGATGGTGCCGCCGGTGCCGACGCCGGCAACGAACAGGTCCACGTGACCATCGGTGTCGTCCCAGATTTCCTTGCCGGTGGTCCGCTCGTGGATGGCGGGGTTGGCAGGGTTGTTGAATTGCTGGGGCGTCCAGCTATGGGGCGTTCCGGCGGCCAACTCTTGGGCCTTGAGGATCGCGCCCTTCATTCCTTCCTTGGCCGGCGTAAGCACGAGATTGGCTCCCAACGCCCGGAGCATCGCGCGGCGTTCGAGGCTCATCGATTCAGGCATGGTGAGAGTCAGGTGGTAGCCCTTGGCAGCGGCGACGAAGGCCAAGGCGATGCCGGTATTGCCGCTAGTGGGCTCGATGATTTGCGTCTCGGGGCCAAGCATGCCGGCGGCTTCGGCATCTTCGATCATCGCCCGGCCGATGCGATCTTTGACACTGGAGAACGGGTTGAAGAACTCGAGTTTCAGAAGAACCGTGGCGTGACTGCGTGGGACCAGCCGATTCAGGCGGACCAACGGCGTATTGAACGTGGTGTCGAGAATGTTGGCGTAGGTGGTGTGCCGCGACATGACTTCATTCCTTGGATGTTATTGATGTTTGCTTGGACGTTGAGCCGGTGACTGCACCTGCTCATTGGCTAGCAAAGGTAAATACAAGGGGACCGATTAGAACTCGTACTTCAGTTGGAGCCACCAAGCGCTGTTGGCTTCGGTGTTGGCAAGGTTGCCGAAGATGCCGTAGCCGGCGACCAGCGTGGCATGCTTGCTCATGATGTAGGCGGCGTCAAAAGCGTTCCAACTGTTTTCGGCGCCGATGAGGCCGGGAATCTCGCTGCCAAAGGGATTGGAGTGCTGGCGGAACTCGTAGGCGAACAGCCACTTGTCGAAAGGCAGAATTGCCAGATTGCCCTCGAAGCTGGGATGATAGTCATTGGTAAATCCCAGGAAGCCGAGGTCGGCCGCCTCGCTTTCGCGCAGACCGGCGGAAGCAATCAACGGCTTGCCGAAAAATGCCTTGGGAAGGGTTTTGGTGGCGGTGAGTGTGAAATCGACGCCGTTTTCGCGGGCGTAACCGAGATTGTTGAGGGCGCCGCCGAGCTTCGTGTTGATGTCGCGGATGCCTTCGTTGGTCTTGAAATCGGCGCCGGCAGTGACCGCGGGCACCCAGGGATTGTCGTCGGCGTTTTCTTTGACGACCAGTCCGCGGACGTTGAAGTGGTAGAGCCACACGTCGCTCCGCTCGATGTCGATGGCTGTCGCCTGCTGGATGGCGGTTGGGAGCGTTCCCAGTCCGAGGCGATCGGCCGCAAAGCCCACTTCGACGCGGCCCCACAGGTTTTCAGTGATGGTCAGCGCGTCGAGATTCTTGCTGCCAAGGCCGACGTAGGAGGCGGCGACGGCAGGCTTGCCGAAGATGTCGTCCTCGCCAGCCGGATTGACGAGGTAGGCCATGGGCGTAATGGCCCCACCACCTACGCCTTCAATGGTGTGGAAGGGAAGTGGCGGCTTTTTGTCGTCGACCGGTTCCTCCGCCCTAGCGATAGACGCGGTAATTATCAGTGCTACACAAAACATTGTCGCGGACGTGTTGGCGTGAATCGCTGCCATGCTTTGTCCCCCCTTGGCTATTGGAAAACTCGCGGTTTTTGAGCCTGTTTCGGGTCAGGCTAGTGTTACCATCGGGACGAATAGCATCGTAACTTGATCGGAATAATAATCAAGGCCCGCCTTCTACATCACTGGAACGCTAATGTATTGGCGGGGCTCTCTTCGCAGTAAGCGGGAGACCGTCATTAGGACCGACGAGCAATCAGTTGGTCCGGTGCCAAGGAGGCGAGTTCCCCTCAAGAGACGTCGCAGGGGGAAAAGGCGGCGCATCGCGGACGATGCCCGAGGCGCGCGGGGATGCCACTAGTTGCGTTGGCGACGAGATCGCTAGCCGACGCGCTGCTGCGCGGCAGCCGCCGCCGGAGCGAGGTGCGGCGAGGGGATGACGTGGCGCGCCGGGAGCGCGAGCGGGCCGGCGGGGCCGCCGAGCGAAGCGTCCCAGCAGTGGGCGCGAACGCGCGCCAGAATTTGCTCGGCCAGCCCGAGGGCGTCACGGCCAGCCTGGCCTGTGACAAGTGGGTCGCGACGGGTGCAGATCGATTCGAGGAAATCTTCTTGTTCGAGGGCCAACGCGTCGATGGCGTCGAACGAGAGCGTGTGCTTGGGCAGGTGCTCCTCGGCGAAGTGCTGACGATAGTGATCGATCTCTTGAGCGGTCAGGGCATCGACGTCGAACTGGCGACGGCAGAGCGTTTCGCTGGGACGAACCAGCGTCGTGGTTCGGGCGGCGAAATCGACGGCCCCGAATCCTTCCAATGCCCAAACCTGCATGCGGCGGACCTGCTCGTAGCTCACACGCGAGGCCGAAACCGTTGCGACGCAACCGCACTCGAACTCGAGCCGAGCGTTGACGACGTCCTCATGGCCGCCGAGGATGGAAAAACCTAGGGCGTCGACCTTTCGCACCGGGCTGCGGACCATCGAGAGCACGAGGTCGAGGTCGTGGATCATCACGTCGAGGACAACGCCGACGTCCGTCGAGCGGAAGGTAAAGCCGCTTGCACGAACGGCCTCAATGTATTTGGGGGTGCGCAACTCATCGGCGGCCGCCTGGAACGCGGGATTGAAGCGTTCGACATGGCCGACCTGAAGAACGACGCCCCGACGCCGGGCGACAGCGACTAGTTCGTCGGCGTCCCGACGCGTGGTGCACAGGGGCTTCTCGACCAACAGATGAATGCCGGCGTCGAGGAACTCGCGGGCAATGCGGTGGTGCAGGCTGGTTGGAGCGGCGATGACCGCGGCGTCAAGCTGACCGAGCAGATCGGCGTAATCGGCGCGGGCCTGCGTCTTGCACTGGGCAGCTACGCGGTCCCGATTGGCCGCGACGGGGTCGACGATGGCGACAAGCTCGACATCCCTGCGAGCGGCAAGCTTTTGCGCGTGGAATCCGCCCAAACGACCGGTGCCAACAACGGCGATTCGCAACTTACTCATGGAAGTCAGTTCTCTGGGACCAGCTATCTCGCCGCCCAAGCTCGAACGCTACGCCGCTTTTCGACCTTCGCGGCCACGGCCGTGCTGGCCCTCGTGTTGGCCCTGGACGAAGCTCAGCAGGTGGTTGACCTGCGGAACGAGATGGCCATTGGCGCGGAGGATTTCCCAGGCGTTTTCGAGGCCGACCTTGGAGCGGTAGAGCAGCTTGTGGGCTTCGGCCAGCGCAGCAATCACTTGCGGCGAGAAGTTATTTCGTTTGAGGCCTACCGAATTGATGCACCGTGGACGAGCGGGATAGCCTTCGACGAGCATGTAAGGAGGCACGTCGTGGCGGACGGCGCTGACGCCGGCGACGAAGCTGTAGCTGCCGACCGTGGAAAACTGATGAACCGCCACGGCGCCGGAGAGTGAGGCATGGTCGTCAACGTGCACGTGGCCGGCCAGCAGAGTGCCGTTGGCTATAGTAATGTGATCGCCCAACTGGCAATCATGGCCGACATGGCAGCAGGCCATAAGGAAGTTATGGTTGCCGACCCGGGTAATGCCATCCTCTTTCTCCGAAGCGCGGTTGATGGTGACGCACTCGCGGATGACGTTGTGGTCGCCGATCAGGACCTTCGTGTCGCTGCCCTTGTAGCTGATATCTTGGGGGTCGCCGCCGATGACGACGTTTGGATAAAGGTGGTTGTCGCAGCCGATGGTGACGCTGCCCATCAGGGTGACGTTGTTTTCGAGGCGGGTGCCGCGGCCGATGTGCACTTTCGGTCCTACGACGCAGAATGGCCCGATTTCGACGTCGTCCTCGATTTCGGCGCGGGGATCGATGACGTTGTTCTGGGCGAAATAGTGGGTCATGTTCGCGGCTCCTTCACAGTGTCGTTCGCTCGTGCTCCGCCTCGTCCTGAAGACGGAAGGAACGGACGTTATGCACAACGCTTAAGGGCGTCCTTCTGTTGTTGTTCGACGATCGCCCGCACCAGTTCGCCATTGAGACGGTGACCGCTGCGGTAGGCGACGAAGCGGCCGACGAGGTCGCAGCCGGCAAGGGAAAGGTCGCCGACGAGGTCGACCAGTTTGTGGCGGACGCACTCATCAGGGAAACGCAATTGGTTTTGGATCAGTCCGCGAGATCCGAAGACCAAGAGGTCGCTTACGCTGGCGCGCTGACCAAGCCCGCTGGCTTTCAGGGCTTCGGCTTCCGCTTCGAGCAGGAAGGTCCGACTTGGGGCCAGGTTCAGATGGAAGTGCCGAGGGGAGAACGACACTTCGAGGGATTGGCGACCGATGGGGCTGCTAGCACCATAATCCAACTCGTAACGGAGCACTCGCTTGCCGGAAGAGCAAGGGCGAGCCTCGATCCAGCTCTTTTCGTCGCCCAGCCGGATCAGGTCGCGGATAATATGCTGCGGTCGCACGGCAACCTGCTCGACGGCGCCGGCGGTGCGCAACGCTTCGACAAATGGCATGCACGAGCCGTCGCAGCCGGGCATTTCGGGCTGATCGACCCAGACCTCGCAGTTGTCGATCTGCATGCCGCTGAGGGCAGCCATCAGATGCTCGATCATCTCGACGCTGGCTTCGCCCGAGCGAAGCACGGTGCGACGAGGCGTTTCGACACGATTGGCGACGATAGCCGCGATGCGAGGGCTGTCTGGAAGGTCGCCGCGAACGAACACAATGCCCTCGTTCGGCGCAGCAGGTCGGAACTCGACCCGCACGTCCTGTCCGCTCCAGTAACCCACCCCTTGGATCGTGACGGGGGCGGCTATCGTCCGCTGGTTTCGTGTCGCTTCCATTCCGTGGGCGTCGGTCGTCCGTGACCGGTGATGGGAGAGTGGTTGCTAACTCGAGACGCGGCGTCCGGCCGCGCCGGTCAGGTTACCGTGGGGCCGTGAACGGGGTTGCGGGACGAGTGGCCGCGCCGCCGTTGGGCGGAGTGCCGCCTCGATTCACTTCCTCAAGGACCCGGTCCGTGATGTCAAGGCCTCGGTGACGAACGACCATCTGGTTAATGCCAGCCAGCACGCTTTCGGGGCTCTCCGGATTCATCGGCTCCCGATTGAACCGCAGAACCAAGTCGATGCCGTACTGCTGGGAAACGAAGTCGACCGCTTGGCAGACTTCCTGGTAGGCGTTGTGGTAGTTTTTCGCTTCCTGCTTGAGGAAGGTGGTTTTCTGACGGTTCATACCAAGGGTGAGCTTATCGTCTCGGTCCCTGATCTGCTCTTCCAGGTTTTTGTAGTCGGGGCTTCCCTTTTGGAGGTCCTGGAGCTGCCGAGCCAAGCGTGCGATTTCCTGGCGTTCGTTGTTCACCTGCTGTTCGGCCTGCTTGACCTGAGCCTTGAGCTCCTCCATCGTGGCACGGAACCGCTGGTGGTTCTTGATGATGTGAGTGATGTCGACGAGCGCGACTCGCGTGGCAGGCGGGGCAGAGGTGGGAGCGGCAGGCGGAAAAGTCCCCTGACCTGGCGCAGGGCCTTGTGCGACGCCGATCGAGTAGTACACGCCGAGCGACAACACCGCGGCCAGCATGGCCCAAAAAACGGACTTCTTCACGTCAGCACTCCTTGCTGTTGTGTCGGTCTTCCCTGACTTGCAGGCGGCCGTTGCCCACGGACGCCTCACCGACTGGATCCTTCGGTCGGAATGGAATCAGTTTCCCTGAGAGGTCGGTATTTTGCCCGGTTAGGGCCTCTGCGTAAATAGCAGATAATTGATTCGCCGCAAGTCGGCGTAAAGGGCCGGCCAGAGAGGGTTTAGGAAGGCCAGACAGCAAAGCGTTGCTGGGCGATTTTCGAGCGAGACAGCCCCGATTACTGAACCTTGGCCAGCTCGGCGCGGAGGTACTTCATCGCGGCTTCGAGCTGGCGATCGGGCGCGGACGTCGAGGCTTTCGATGTCGCGGCCGCCTTGGCGGCAACTGGCGTGGAGGGGGGTGGCTGGAGAATGTCGCGGAGGCGGCGGGCGTGAACGGAGGCGAGCAGCTCGGCGTCGCTCAGATCGATTTTGTAGCCCGGGTCGGGCGTGACGCCCCACTCATCGGTCTCCTTGGCATCGGGGAAGCGATGGATGTTTTTCCCGCTGGGGCGGCGATAGCTGGCGGTGGTCAGTTTCAAGGCGCTGCGGCGGTCCTCCAGGTCGATTAGGCTCTGGACGCTTCCCTTGCCCCAGGTTCGCTCACCGACGATCACCGCCCGCTTGTGATCTTGCAGGCAGGCGGCGACGATTTCGCTCGCGCTGGCACTGAAGCGATTGACGAGGACTACCATAGGAAAACCTTCGAAGGTGCCTTCCTTGTGGGCTTCCCACACTCGGGGGCGGCTGTTGCGACCTTCGGTGCTGACGATGCGGCCCTCGGCGACAAAAAGGTCGCTGACTTCGATGGCTGCGGTGAGAAGTCCGCCAGGATTGAAGCGGAGATCGAGGATCAGTCCCCGAATCTTTTCGGCTTTGAGATCGGTGAGCGCCGCGCGGAGGCGTTCTGCGGTGTCGCGGCTAAAGGCGGTCAGACGGACGTATCCGATGTGGAGTTTTGGATCGAGGATGAAATCCCATTGGCCGTCGGGCCTCCGGTGGTCGCCGAGAACCGTGTCGACGTGAATCCGCTCTCGTTTGAGGGCGACTTTTTCCTTGGCTTCCTTTCCCGGATGGATGACGGTAAGCGCGACGGTGGCGCCCTCTTCGCCTTTGAGAAGCTGAACCGCTTTGTCGAGCGTAAGACCATCGGTGGTCTTGCCCTCGATTTCCAGGATGCGATCTCCGGCCAGAAGCCCGGCGCGGTAGGCGGGCGTGCCGTAGATGGGGCTAATGATTTTCAGTTGGCCGGCGTCCATGGCGATCTGGATGCCGATGCCGCCGAACTCGCTTTCGAGGTCGGCGCGGAATCGCTGGACCTGATCGGGGCCAATGTAGGTCGAATAGGGGTCGAGCTTGGCAAGCACGCCGCGAATGGCGGCCTCCATCAGTTCGCGACGGTTTACTTCAGTGACATAGTTCCGCTGAACCTGATCGATCGTGTCGGCCAACAATTGATAGAGTTCATAGTCATCCTGGTCGGGCTTGGGCGCAGTCTTTTCCGGCGAGGCCAGGGCCGGCAGCGTCCAGACTAGCAGCACCAATAGCAGCAGAGATCGACGCAGCGAAATCATCGAATACGGCTCCGACAGAAGGGGGGCGAACCGCTGAAGTATACGACGGGCCTGCGAGAGCGACAAGCCGCCGGGGGGCTCGTCATGCGGCGCGCTTGGCTAGCCACTTGCGGAACTTGTGGTCGGCCTGGGTGACGACGAGCATGAAGAGGAATGGCGGTATCGAGAGAGCGGCTTTGGCCTTGATGCGCCAAGTCAGACGGCGCCACAGCTTGATCACGACGCCGGCGACGTGCAGCGGGGTGTGGAAGCGTCGGTCGATTTGCTTGCGGAGGTCGGCGATACAGTCGACGGAGCAAGCGTCGCTGTAGATGAAACCGTCCTCGGAGATGTGGTAACCGGGCGTCTGCTCGACGATTGCTTCCAGGCCGGAATAGGGCGCGTTGCGGAGACGGGAAACGTGGATGATGTCGATGCCTAGGGATCGGGCGAACGTGGCCGTGGAGAGCATTTGCTCCTTGGTCTCACCGATGTTGCCGACGATGAAATAGGCGTTGATGATCATCTTCGATTTGCGGAGGACCTCGAACCGCTTTCGAATCTGCTCGACGGTAAAGCCCTTGCCCATCGACTTGAGCGTTGCGTCTTGCGTCGACTCGACGCCGATCAAGAGCGCGAGGAAGCCGGCCTGCTCCATCTTGCGAAGCACGTCGGGATGCTCGGCGATTTCGAGACGGGCGTTGACGATGTAGTTCTTGCGGATCTTCTTGGCGATCAGCAGGTCGCAGATCGCAATGACTCGTTCGGGCTGGTTGGTGAACACATCGTCGACAAACATGACCAAGTCGGCGTCGATCTGCTCGATCTCGCGGACGATCGACTCCGGCGATCGGGCGGCCCAGCGGCGCTTGACGCCCCAGGGGTTGATCGAGAAGCTGCAGAATTTGCAGTTGAAGGGGCAGCCGCGCGAGCCGGTGATCTGGTCGATCTTGATGCCGGTGCTGATGCCCTTGCTGGTCATGTAATAGGGATGCCGGCGCAAGTCGCGGGCGGGCATCAGGTCGTCGTCCAGCGGGGCGTTCGGGCGTGGCGGATTGAAGACCAGTTGGCCGTCTTCACCGCGGCGGACGAGTCCATCGATTTCGGCCCAGGGGCGTCCGGAGGCAATTTCGGCGATCGCCTGCTCACCATCTCCGCAGACGATGGCCCCAACGTTGGGGCAAGCGTCGAGCCAGTGGCGAGGATCCTCGGTGGCGGTGCGCCCGCCGAGAATGACCATGACGCCCGGCGGCAGGGCGTTGATGTCGCGCTCGATCAGTTCGAGGTCGGATCTCCAGTTGATGGAATAGCAGACCAGGTCGGTGTCGGGGCGGAGGAAGTGGCGACTGCTGGGCGTTCGCTCGTGACGGAAGTTGATCACGTCGATCCGCTCGGCGTAGGGGCGCAACGCCGCGGCGATGTACTCAATGCCGAGCGGCGGGAACGACGTTTTCGAACTGCGTGTACGGGGATAGGGAAACACGCACAGGACGTGGCGATACATAGTGCTGAGGCTCCGGGAATGCTGCCACACCCAACGGCCGCCGACTCCTTGCCGGCGAGCTTAGCGTCAAGCAAGTCGCGGCTCGCTAGTAGAAGCGAAGATCGACCGCAACTGGAGATGGGCTTTCCGCTAGCGGGAAGCCATGACATCAAATCGCAGAGTCACTTCCCGCGAAAACGGCCGTTGCTTGCTCAGGCTGGGCGATTCTCGCCACTACTACCGCGACGATTGTAACAGAAGGGCATCGAGCGGAGAACACCGATTTACCGGTCGAGCGGCGCTGCGTCCATCGGCCGGCATGGAAGGCGAACGTTCGCCGCGGTGCGCCCCCCGCGAATCGCGGTTGTGTTCCTGCCCATGGCGGATACAATCACGGATTCTTGGGTATATTGCCGCCGTTGCGTGAAAGCGGCGCAGCGATGGGCCTCAGCCGCCAGGATGCAAGCGATGAACTGGATTGAAAGACAAGACCCGGAAGTTTGGGCCGCCATCGAGGGCGAAGTGGACCGCCAGCGGAACGGCCTGGAGATGATCGCTTCGGAGAACTACACGAGCCCCGCCGTGATGCAGGCGATGGGAAGCGTGCTGACAAATAAGTACGCGGAGGGCTATCCCGGCCATCGCTACTATGGCGGCTGCGAGTTTGTCGATGTGGCGGAGAACCTGGCCCGCGACCGCGTCAAGAAGCTCTTCGGCGCGGAGCACGCCAACGTGCAGCCGCACTCGGGCGCGCAGGCGAACACGGCGGTTTACTTCTCCTGCTTGCAGCCCGGCGACGTGGTGCTGGGGCTCGACCTGGCCCACGGCGGGCACCTGACGCACGGGATGAAGCTGAACTTCTCGGGCAAGATCTATCACTTCTTCAGCTATGGCGTTCGGCCGGACACGCACCGGATCGACTTCGACCAGATTGCCGCGTTGTGTCGTGAGCACCGGCCGAAGATGATCGTGGCCGGAGCGAGCGCCTATCCGCGAGAGATTCCGCACGGACGGTTTGCGGAAATCGCCCGGGAGTTCGGGGCGAAACTATTTGTCGACATGGCTCACTACGCGGGGTTGGTGGCGGCGAAGATGCACGACGACCCGGTCGCAGTGGCCGATTATGTCTCCTCGACGACGCACAAAACGCTTCGCGGCCCGCGCGGCGGTCTAATCCTCTGCAAGCAGGCGTATGCCAAAGACATCGACCGCTCGGTGTTCCCCGGCATCCAGGGCGGCCCGCTGATGCACGTGATCGCGGGCAAGGCCGTATGCTTCGGCGAAGCATTGACGCCAGCCTATCAGCAGTACATCCGGCAGGTGATGGAGAATGCCAAGACGCTGGCCGACGTGCTTCTGGCCGGCGGCGTGAAGCTCGTTAGCGGCGGCACCGACAACCACTTGATTCTGGCCGACGTGACCCCGCTGGGCACGACCGGCGGTCAGGCGGAAAAGGCCCTCGAACGGTGCGGGATCACGATCAACAAGAACATGATCCCGTTCGACCAGCGGAAGCCAATGGACCCATCGGGCGTTCGCATTGGCACGCCGGCATTGACGACGCGTGGCATGAAGGGCGACGAGATGCGGCGTATCGGCGGCTGGATTCTGGAAGTCCTTCGCGCGCCGAACGACGAGGCGTTGGGCTCCCGCGTTCGCGGCCAAGTGCTGGAGTTGTGTGGGCAGTTCCCGGTGCCGGGAGACGCGTGATTCGCGAGGTGGTGCAACGCGCGCGGTCGGTAGCGTTCTCGGTGCGCGCCCGACGGATCGTCTAACGTCACAGATCCGCCACCGGCCCCGACCGGTGTGCTTTCACTTCGGCAACTGATTTGCGCCGGGCGTGACTTGGGCGATGTTGGGCGTCACGTCGGCGTCGGCGTTGCGGAGGGCCCAGTGGAGGCCGCCGATGAGGACTTGTTGGAACTTGGGGTTGAGCCACACGTCCTCGCGATGGCCCATCGAAGTGTAGAAGACGCGGCCCTTTTGCTCCATGCGGGCCCAGGTGGCCGGGTACGGTGGACGCTGGTACGGCGCGTCGTGCATCGCGCCGGTCTCCTGAACGAGCAGCACGTGCAGATCGGGAGCGAATTTGCGGAACGTGTACCACTCCTCTTCCATCGCAAAGCCGTCGCCGAGCTTGGCGATGCCGGGAAACTTGGGGGCGGCCACCTTCATCATCGCCGTCTGTTGCGATTGGTGGGTGAGGAACTCCGCGCCAATCATGGCGGTGTAGGGATCGACCGCCTCGCCAGGAGCGCGGAAGGTATCAGTGGCGGCGTGGATGCCGACGAAACCCTTGCCGGCGGCGACGGCTGCCAGGAACTGCTTCTTGCCCTCGGCCGACATTGGCCGTCCCGGCTGAGGCTGATCGCCTCTGCTGGTTAGATCGCCAGAGGTGTAGAAGGCAAAGGCGTCGAACTGGTCGAGATCGCCGTCGAAGATGGCGCCGTCCTGGCTGCAGGTGACGTCAATGCCGTGCTTGGCGCCGAGCCTGATGAGAATCTTCTCGGAGTAGGCCAGCGGCTGGCCGTGGCGATCGACGACGGAGTGGACGAAGCCGGCGCTGCGGGTGAAGTACAGCACCTTCTGTTTCTTCTTGACGGCGGCTGCGACGTAGCGCAACGGGAAGGTGGACAGCCCAACGGCGGCCGCGCCGGCGGCCAAGAGTAGTTCGCGGCGTCTCATCACAGCAACCTCCGATTGAAAGAAATCGTTGGGGGGGAACGCTGGCGGGAAAGTGGCTGCCATTATAGCGGCGACTGGCCGAGGGGCACAGTTCGCGTGGCGAGCGGAATACGAGGGGACCGCAAAACGCAGAGACGCCGTCGGTCGGGTTGGCAACCTGGCAAGGAACTCGGGCATCAGGCGACAACCTACCCCGCAACGCGTGTTTTCTCCTTGACACGCATTTATGACAGGCAGTATTGATACAATAGTGCGCGCCGCCTAGAATTCGGGTGGCTAACTGTTCCTGTTTTCTTGTCTGTGAAGGGGAGGAGGCGTTGGTGATGAGTATGCTTGCCCCAAAGTCCGATGCGGATCTGCTCGATCTGTTGCGGATCACCGGGCCACTTGGAGTCTCGGAACTGGCTGATGCGATGGAGGTTACGCCGACGGCGGTCCGGCAACGGCTCTCGCGGTTGCTGGCCGGCGAGGCGATCCAACGCGAGGCCGTGCGCAACGGGCGCGGCCGGCCGAAACACCGTTACTGGCTTACCGACAAAGGTTTACGTCGAACTGGATCGAACTTTGACGACTTGGCGATCGCGCTGTGGGGCGAGGTTTCGCAGAAGGGCGAGCCCGGCCAGCGGCGGGAGACGCTTCGGCGAATCGCCCGGGCGTTGGCGGCCGGCTACGCCTCTCAGATTCGAGGCGACACGCCTGCCGAGCGGATGGGGTCGTTGGCCGAGTTGCTGGCCCAGCGTCGCATTCCGGCGTCGGTCGAGACGAACGCGGAAGGCACGGTGCTGACCGAGCACGCTTGCCCTTACCCAAAGTTGGCCGAGCAAGACGAAGATGTCTGCACCATGGAGCGGATGATGTTCTCCGAGTTGCTCGGGCAGCCGGTAGACCTGGCGGAGTGCCGCGTTCGCGGCGACACGGCTTGCCGGTTCCAGGCAAGCTGACGATTCGGTATACTAACGGGTTTGCTGCACGGTGAGCGGCCGAGGGCGATGGTCCGACGAGGAACGCGGAAATGACGCAACCCTGGATCGAGGGACGGTTTGAAGACGGCGTGGTGATGACCACGATCGAGCAAGGGATCAACTGGGCCCGGCAAGGCAGTCTTTGGCCGGTGACGTTCGGGATTGCGTGTTGCGCGATCGAGATGATGTCGACGGGGGCCGGACGGTTCGACCTCGACCGGTTTGGCGCCGGCGCGTTCCGGCCAAGTCCGCGGCAAGCCGATTTGATGATCGTGGCCGGCACTGTCACGTTCAAAATGGCGAGCCGCATCCGGCGGTTGTACGAGCAGATGCCGGAGCCGAAGTACGTGATTGCCATGGGAGCCTGCACGGTGGCCGGCGGACCGTACTTCGAGCACGCTTATCACGTAGTGCGGGGCGTGGACCTGGTGGTGCCGGTGGACGTGTATATTCCCGGTTGTCCCCCGCGGCCGGAGTCGTTGCTCGAGGGCATCATGCGGCTCCAGGACAAGATTCGCGGGCAGCGTTTGGCACGCGAGCGAAACGGCGAGAATGGCGGATGGTTGAGCCATCTGTTCCGCCAGCCGCGGAAGGCCGAGGATATTGTGCCGGTGCCCGTGCGGAACGGATTTGTGCGAGTTGACGAGATTCAGCCGGTGTTCGAGCACCAGAAGGTGAAGCCGAAGAAGGTCTGAGCGGCGTGCGCCCCGCGCGTGCGAGAGCACGCCCCCGACGGCTTCAGGAGAGGAGGCCGTGAGCGGTACGCTAGCGATTAGCGATCTTCACGTCAGCGTCGGCGAGAAGCCGATTCTTAAGGGCCTGAGTCTAGAGATACGCCGGGGCGAGGTCCACGCGTTGATGGGCCCTAACGGCTCGGGAAAGAGCACGCTGGGGTTCGCCATCATGGGCCACCCCGGTTACCAGGTCACGTCCGGCCGGATCGAACTGGACGGCCAGAATCTTCTCGCGATGACGCCCGACGAACGTGCGCGGGCGGGCCTGTTTCTTGCTTTTCAGCGTCCGGTGGCGATTCCCGGCGTCAAGATGGCGGACTTTCTCCGGCACGCCGCGACCAATGTCCGCCGCCCCGAGCGCAAGGAAGGCGAGGAGTTGATTCCGATGCGGCAGTTTCGCAAGGAGTTGGCCGAAAAGATGCAGCAATTGCGGATCGATCCGGAGTTCGCCAGACGCTATGTGAACGATGGCTTCTCCGGCGGCGAGTCGAAGCGGGCCGAAATCCTGCAGATGGCTATGCTGCGGCCGAAATTCGCCATCCTCGACGAGACGGACAGCGGGCTGGATGTGGACGCCGTGCGACTGGCCAGCCAGAGCATTGCCGAAATTGGCGGGCATCAAATGGGCATTCTCATCATCACCCATCACGAGCAGTTGCTGGAGTACAACCATCCGGACTGCACGCACGTGATGCTGGGCGGCCGGATCGTCGAGGACGGGGGGCCGGAACTGGCGATGGAACTGCACAAGCACGGCTACGACCGCATCCGCGCGGCGAATCCGGAGGCCGCGGCCGATGAAGAGGCGATGACGGTGGCGGGAAACGGAAAGACAAGAGGGACATGAAGGACGCTAGCACGGCAGAAGGCCTGAGGCGTTTCGATGCAGGACGGGCTCGCGAGATCCGTCCGACGAGTAGCGGGGTGGTTTTTTATGGCAGCGGAGTTGCACCTGGATCCGGTCGGTGAAATCAACAAATACGACTTTCGCAACGCGGAAAAGTACGTGTTTCGGAGTCGTAAGGGCTTGGACCGCGGAGTCGTCGCCGAGATTTCCGAGATGAAGAAGGAGCCGGCGTGGATGCGGGCCTTCCGACTCAAGAGCCTGGAAATCTTCGACTCGAAACCGGTCCCGCGCTGGGGTGGCGATATTCAGGTTAAGTTCGAGGACATCTATTACTACTTGAAGCCCACGGAGGGGCAGGTCAAGTCGTGGGACGACGTGCCCGCGGAGATTAAGAGCACCTTCGACCGCCTGGGGATTCCGGAGGCCGAGAAAAAGTTTCTCGCCGGCGTAAAGGCCCAGTATGAGAGCGAGGTGGTCTACGGATCGTTGAAGGAGGAGATGGCCCGGCAGGGTGTGATCTTCACCGACACTGACTCGGCTCTGCGGGAACACCCGGATCTGCTGCGCGAATATTTTGGCAAGGTCATCCCGCCGGGCGACAACAAGTTCGCCGCGCTCAACTCGGCGGTGTGGTCGGGTGGGTCGTTCATCTATGTGCCGCCTGGTGTGAAGGTGGAGTTCCCGTTGCAGGCGTACTTCCGTATCAACGCGGCCAACATGGGCCAGTTCGAGCGGACGCTGATCATCGTGGACGAGGGCGCCCAGGTGCATTATGTCGAGGGCTGCACCGCGCCGATGTACTCGACCGAAAGCCTTCATTCGGCCGTGGTCGAGGTGATTGCCAAACGCGGTTCGCGAGTCCGCTACACGACGATCCAGAACTGGGCAAACAACATTTACAACCTTGTGACCAAGCGGGCGATGGCATATGGCGATTCGCTGGTCGAATGGGTCGATGGCAACCTGGGCAGCCGGCTGACGATGAAGTATCCGGCTATTTTCCTGATGGAGCCGGGCGCGCGCGGGGAGGTCCTCTCGGTCGCGTTTGCCTCGGCGGGGCAACACCAGGACGCCGGGGCAAAAGCCGTGCACTGCGCGCCGCATACGTCGAGCCGGATTATTTCGAAGTCGATTTCGAAGAATGGCGGCCGCGCAAGCTATCGCGGACTGGTGCGGATGCAGAAGGGGGCGCGGCAATCGAAATCCAATGTCGTTTGCGACGCCTTGATCCTGGACGAGCGGAGCCGCAGCGACACCTATCCGTACATCGAGATCGAGGAACAGGACGTGATGGTCGGGCACGAGGCCAGCGTCTCGCGGATCGGCGAGGAACAACTGTTTTACTTGACCAGCCGAGGGCTTAGCGAGGCAGAGGCGGCAACGATGATCGTCAGCGGCTTCATCGAACCACTCGTGCGTGAGCTGCCGATGGAATACGCGGTCGAGATGAATCGACTTATCGAGTTGCAGATGGAAGGCACGGTGGGATAGTCCGGGGCAATGACGTTTGGTCGCACGCCAGCAACGCCGGAGGTGGTGACGTTGTTACCGGTCGCTCAGGGCTTTACGGAAGACGATTTCGAGGCGTTTCTGGCTGATCGCCGGGAGCCCGAGTGGTCGCTTGCGCTGCGACGCCGAGCCTGGGCCGCCTTCCAAGAGACGCCGTTGCCGGATCGAAAACAGGAAGAGTGGATGCGAACGGACATCCGCGGTTTTCGGTTCGAGCAATTCGCGCTGCCCCGACCGACCCAGAGGTCGAGCATGGCGGTGGCCAGCGGACGCGAAGATGCCCTCACCCTTGCCCTCTCCCAGAGGGGGAGGGGACGTTCGGACACTGTCACGCCTTCGGACACTGTCACGCCGGCTCTCTCGCAAGAAGAAACGGGACTCGGCGAAGGTCTTCTCAATGCCGGCGTCGATCTAGCCGGCCACGTGACCACTTGCGACAGTCAGCCGGGCGAAGAGCATCTCGCCCTAGCATTGGCGAAACAGGGCGTGTTGTTCGGCAGCCTCGATCGGCTGCTGGCCGAGCATGGCGAGCGACTCCGGTCGACGTTGTTCGCGGCCGTCGATTTTCAAGCTGACAAGTTCGCGGCGTTGCACGCGGCGTGCTGGTCGGGCGGAATGCTC
>JAJFUI010000008.1 GCA_021372555.1 Planctomycetaceae bacterium
AAGTCGATGGGCCACTTCATGGAGCACGGCGGGCTCTATCACAACAAAGACTTCTGCGCCGGCGACATGATGCGGCTCCAACGCTACAGCGACATGGGCGCGATCGACGCTGTCTTCAAACAGTTCGTCATGGGTCAAAAGCACTGCACCAAGGCGCCCTGGGCCGACGACCCGGTGTGGCAAACGCCCAAGATCGCCAGCTCGATCTCGCACGTCTTCGGCAAGCAGGACGACATCGCGATGGTCGAGATCTTCGGCGCCCGAGGGCAGGACCTCACCTATCGCGAGATGAAGTGGTGGGCCGACCATATGCAGGTCTGCGGCGTCAACGTCCTCATTCCGCACTCTTTCAACCCACGCGCGCCGTATGACGACGATTGCCCACCGTATTTCTACAACGGCGGCTTCGAGCCCCGCTGGCCGCTCTATCGCGTGTTCGCCGACTACACCAGCCGGCTGAGCCTCATGTTGACGGGCGGGCGGCACGTCTGCCCGGTGGCGATTTTGTTCAATGGCAACCTCGGGCAGGTCGGCAAGATGGTCCCGCCCGAAGGCATCAGCGAGGCGTTGCAAGACGCCCAAATCGATTGCGACTGGCTGCCGATGGACGTGTTCGAGAAAGACGCCGTCATCGAGCCGCGACCGGCGGCGGCGTCAGGAGCCGGGAATGCTGAACTACAACTTCACGGCGAGCGGTATCGCGTGCTGATCATCCCGCCGGTCGAAGTGATACGCTATGAGACGTTGGCGAAAGTCAAAGAGTTCTTCGACAACGGCGGGATTGTCATGACTTACGGATTCGTGCCAACGAAGTCAGCGACAATCGGAAAGACCACTAGCGACATCGCGTCGCTGTGTCGAGGAATGTGGGGAGAGAATGGCTCGCTTTATTCCAGCAGTAGGAGCATTCGCGGTGGCAGCTCAGATTTTTGTGATACCGAGTCAGCGATAATCGCGGAGCTGCGAGCTGCGCTAGGCATTGACGCTGGTTGCACGATAGAACCGCCAACGCCCGCGAGCGGTGGCTGGCTGCATATTCTCCACCGTAGGAAATTGGAAAGGGACATTTTCCTGGTGACAAATCAGACGCATCAGGGAACCGCAACCCGATGCACATTTCACAACGTCACCGAGCGCCCTGACTGCTGGGATCCCGTCCGGAATGAAATCACCGTTCCACAGATCCGACGGGCGAGCGGTCGCGCTCTCAACGTAACGATATCGCTGGAACCGCTGGAAACCGTGCTGCTGGTCTTCCAGCCGGAGAAGAGCACCCGGTCGCCGCGAATCGAGCCGGATACGAAGCCGATTCGCGAGTCGATTGCGATCGTGCGAGACGGGAATCCGCTTGCCAAGGGCGACAGTCCCATTTTTGCCGATACAAAAATTGGGACAGTCCCCGCACCGAAGCCGGACATCAAGCGGAAGCCGCTGACGCTGAGCCCAGTCAAGGCGGCCGATCCGTTCCGCGGGCGGGCAACGCTGCCGGCGGACGTCGATTTGGCGAAGTGCCGTGTCTGTTTGGAGATGGACGACCTGCCCGACGAAGCAGCCGCCGTGACGGTCAACGGCCAAAAGGCCGGCGGCCTCATCGGCCGGCCGCTGCGGCTGGATATCACCCGACACCTGAAGCCGGGCGAGAACTCTGTGCTGATCGAGCCTTTGGCGCCGAAGGCGGCAAGGTTGACGTTCTACGCGCCGTAGTGCAAAGGGGTCGTTATTGGAGAAACCGCGGAGGACGGGGAGGACGCAGAGGAACTTCTCTGCGCGCTCAGCGACCTCTGCGGTAATAATTCACCGTTGGCTTCACTCCACTTTCGGCGACTCTACGTTTTCCCTATAGTACCGTTTGCTCGATTCGCGATTCTTGAACTCCAGACTAGGAATGACAATGGACCTAAAAGGCACGCAGACCGAACGCAACCTGTTGATGGCCTTCGCCGGCGAGTCGCAGGCCCGCAACCGGTACACCTTCTTCAGCAGTCAGGCCCGCAACGAAGGTTACATCCAGATCGCCTTGATCTTCGAGGAGACGGCCAACCAAGAGAAGGAACACGCCAAGCGATTTTTCAAATACCTCCAGGGCGGTGAAGTGAAAATCGAGTGCGCGTTCCCCGCGGGCGTCATCGGCACGACCGCCGAGAACCTGGCGGCCGCCGCCAGTGGCGAACATGACGAATGGTCCAACGCCTACCCCGCGTTCGCCGCCGTCGCAAAGCAAGAGGGCTTCTCAGCCATCAGCGTTGTCTTCGAAAAGATCTCCGTCGCCGAAAAGCAGCATGACCGCCGCTTCCGCGGCCTCTTGGAAAGCCTTCAAGCCGGACGCACGTTCAAACGCCAACAGCCGGTAAAGTGGCGATGCCTCAATTGCGGCTACGTCCACGAAGGCCCGGAAGCGCCCGCCGCCTGCCCGGCCTGCGCGCATCCGCAAGCCTATTTCGAACTGCTGGCCGAGAACTGGTAAAGCGCCGAGCCGACGCACGGCAGTCGATAATTGACCGTCGGACGCGCACAGACTAGACTTACTTGGGGTCGGGGCGTATTATCCCGGCGGAGGCGAGTATGACCCAGTTGCTCACACAGGCTTTTCAACGAGCGTCTCAACTGCCCGACAGCCTGCAGGATCAGGTCGCCGAGGAAGTCCAGCAGGTCCTAGAGGAGATCGAGGCGGAACACCGTTGGGACGAAACATTGGCACGGTCCGGGGGGCAATTGGACCAGCTCGGCCAGAAGGCGCTCGATGAGTTTCGCTCCGGCAAGACCAAGCCAATGGGATTCGACGAGCTTTGAACTCCCATCTCACCGACGATTTCATTCGCGGCTTCCGGAAAGCGCCTGCCCGCGTTCAGCGCGTCGCTAGGAAGAATTACCGCCTGTGGAAGCGGAACCCATCGCACCCCGGTCTCGATTTCAAGCGCGTCGGGAAGAGACTTCCCGTGCATGCCATCAGAGTGGGAATTGGCTGGCGGGCCTTGGGACTGCTCGACGGAGACACGATGGTATGGTTCTGGATCGGCCCCCACGCCGAGTATGATGGCCTGCTGCGACGAATGTGAAACACCGACGGGTGCGGCCAACGATCGGGGTGCTATGGCTCGCGCGCCGAAAGCCGTCTACCTCTGCGCCACCGGCCGCGGCGTGTTGACCGTTTGCTCGATCGCGCCGAGCAACTGGTCCAGTCGGAACGGCTTGTAGAGAACCGACTGAACGCCCGCCTGCCGGGCCTTCACGATCGAATGGCCGGGGTCCCAGCCAAACCCGGTCATCAGCACCAACGGCGGCGATTCCATAATCTCTTGCAGCTTGAGCAAGAATTCATACCCGGACATGTCGGGCAGCCGAATGTCGGCGATCAGCACGTCATATTCGCCGTCCGTAAGCCGCCGAACCATGTACAGCGCCTCGGCGCCATCATGCGCGGTCTCCACCACGCAGCCATACCGCTCCAAAAGATTGTGCGCGGCAATGCGTACATTCTCGTCGGCGTCCGCCACCAGGATGCGCCGGCCGCGGAGCAACGGCCGCTCCTCGACCTGCATTGTCGGCGGCAAGGCCTCGGTCGGGGCCATCTTCTGGCCAACCTTCTGAATCACCTGCTTAATGTCCCGCGCGTTTCGCAGGATCCGCAGCAACCGCTCGACGACTTCCGGCTCGTGGCCGATGTACCGCTCCATGACGCTCACGGCGTCGTTCAGAATTACGTCAACCGGCAGCGCCACGGCGCTGTGAATCGCCTCGACGCTCTCAGCCGCCGTGCTGACCTTTTCCGCCGCCAGCAATTCCAAAGTATTGAGAGCCGCTGCCACGTCACGGCAGAAGATTTCCAGGAACTGCAGATCGCTCTCCGTGAACGCCCGGGGCTCCGGACTCTCAACATTGAACGTGCCGATCACCGCCTCGTGCATTAGCAGCGGCACCGTCAGCGAGCTCTTGCCGCCTTGAACGCCCTGCAGATAAAGCGGGTCTTCGCTCGTGTCTTCACACAGATAGCTCTTGCCCGTGGCCGCGACAAAACCCGTCACGCCGTTGTTCTGCGGCTGGGCGTAAAGCACCCGCGCAGCGGCCTCCGGGTCCATCCCCATTTCCAACAGCGGCTCGAGCCGGCCGGTCTTCGAGTCCAATAGCCGAATCTCGACCACGTCGAAGTGGAGCAAATCGTGCGTGAAGTGGAGAATATTCGACTTCAGCAGTTCGATGCGGTCCTGGACCGCCATATGCGTAATCTCGGACGGCGACAAATCGGCCAGCTCCATTCCCGCCTGATGGATCGCCGCCATCTTCTGCTGCTGGTGCACCTCGGACGTGACGTCGCGAACGCTGACGATCAGATGCCGAGGTGGGCTGCCCACCTCGCGGAGCGGCGCGGCATGCACATGGAAATAGCGGTTCTCGCCGCTGCGGAGCGTCGAACTGGTGGCCGTCCCCGTGGCCAACGCCGTGTGAAACGGACAAAAGTCCGGCCCGAGGATTTCAGGGCTGCCCAGCACCGAGTAGAAATTCGCCCCAATCGCCGAAGGCGACTGCGACCACTCGCTCATTCGGCTATTGCACCAAATAATCGAATTGTCGCTGTCCAGCAGGACAACCCCGTCGGGCATCCCGTCCAAAATCTGGTCGTTTCGCAGCAGGTTGCCGACCTGCAATGCCTGCTGCACGTATTCCGAGGAGACGTAAACCCCGGCAAACTGCTCCCGGGTCAGATAGGCCAACGCTCGCACGGGGCTGGCCGCCACCACAACTTCATGCGATTCGGCGGCGCGAGCCAAAAGCTGCTCCGCGTTCTCGCGGGAGTCGCAAACCAGGAGAATACGAGGCTTCACAGTCAAAACTAGGCTGCTCCGACGCCACGCTGAAAAGCGGATTGCACCAGAAAGTCGCCCATCTGCGCGATTCTCATTATAAGGGTGCCCTACCCGGCAAACAACCGCTTTACAATTTCCAAGCCATCACCCTTCTGATTGATCGGCGCCACCCACCGCTCAACTCAGCGCCTTTTACCCGAAATACGCCTCTTTTGTACGCAAACAATCGCGCACGCGCCGCAAGACCCGCGCATCACGTACCTTCAGAACCCGTTCAAGCTGCAGCGATCGAGGCCCACCAAGCTTCACACGGGCGGAACCCGCCGTTCGCAGGCCTATCGCCGTGTCCCTGCGGCCGCCCATCCGACACGACTGCTAAGAGCCGCACGTCGTTGGCGATACGGCCGCTCGTCGTCAACCAGAAGCTACAGTGAGACCTCGCGACAAACCGATGCCTTTGAGGAGCGATTCCCTATATCGGCGGTCGCGGAGGACCAAGACATGTGGCGAGCATTCTTCCTGGCGATTGGATTCTTCGTCATTCTCCTGGGCGTCGAGTGCCTGGGCGTCGAGCGGATGACGCTCACCGTCCACGACGACCCGCCGCCCGCCTCGTCCCCGTTCGAGAGCGCGCCGACCATCGGCCCGCAGAAGCAGATCGTCCCGCCCCCTTGGGCCCCCTGGAGCCTGCTCTCCTCCGGCGCCGTAATGTGCATCTACTCCTTCACCCTGCCCCGCAGAGTCGGTGGCTAACGGGCGATCCGTCCGGTACCGGACGTACTGAACCGAGATGACGCCTGCGGTCAGCGGCGAGCGGTCCAAAGCAAAATCTGCCGCTAAAGCCCGCATCCTACTGACCTCTGCGTGGCCAGTGAACCAAGGCCGCTACTTCCCCCGCAGCTCGTCGAAATACTCCTTCGCGTGTTCGCCGCGCTTCTTGGGCATGCGACGACCACTCAGCGGGTCGGTAGCGCCACGCTCCGCGGATTCGACCTGCTGCTGAATCTGCTGATGCACGTCGCCCCGAATGTTCGGCCCTTCGACCGTGTCAACGACCGCCGCGGCCCCCTGCCCCACTTTCTGCTTCGCCTGCGAATCGTAGAAGCGGGTGTTGGTCTTCCGCTCCGGCCGCGCGCCCGCCCCCCTGCCCTCCCCCAGCCCTTGCCCCGCGTCGCCCATCTTCCCCTGACACTGGCTGCACCCTTTCCCGCCGCAGTTCTTACAGGTCATTTGCTCCCTGGCCTGGGCCAACTGCTGCATGGCGTCGTCGAGCATCTGCATCTCGTCCAACTGTCGCTTGAGCCCGTCAATCGACGACTGCATCTGCTGCATCGCTTTAGCGGCGTCAGCCTGATTCCCTTGTTTCAAGCACTTCGAGCAGTTGCCGCATTGCTGGGCGAGCTGCTTCATCTGCTGCATTTGCGGCGACTGCTGCCGCAACTTTGAGAGCTGTTCTTCCAGTTTGTTGGCCTCGGCCATTTGCCCCGCTCGCCGCAACCGGTCCGCTCGCTGCTGAAGGTCTTTCTCCGCGGCTCGCTGTGCGTCGGCCAGCTTACTCAGCTTGTCCTTCATCTGGTCAAGCTGTTTGGCCAGGTCCGCTTTCTGCTTGTCGTTGAGCTTGCTGTTGGCCAACTGGTCCTGGAGCTTCTTTAGCTCGTCGATCGCCTTCTTGAAGTCACCACGGCTGATCGCCTGCGCCAGTTTGTCCGCCGGCCCCTGGTCAACCTTCTTCAAATGTTCCAACTGCTGCTTGATTTTCTCCGCGCCCCCGAGCTGCTGTCGGCGATCCGCCAGCATTCGCGAAAGCTCATTTAGTTTGGCCAACGCCTTTTCCTTTTTTGGCTCGGCGTTAAGCTCTCTCGTCCCCTGCTCGATTTTCTTGAACAGTTGCTCCGCTTCCGGCAGGCCTTGCTTTTTGGCCTCGTCCCGGCGCTCGGCGAGCTGCCGGCGAACCACCTCCGTTGACTTCTTGATCTGTTCCTTCGCCGTCTGCTCAGCGACCTTCGCCTGGGCTGCCGTATCAGTCGCCGGACTCACCAACAGCGCGACTAGCACCGCCAAAGCGCCCGGCGCCAGCGGAAGCAGCAACCGCCGCGGCGGCTTGATCACAAACCGCCCGCCGACATCGATCCGCTCAACCCGGCGCACCGCGTCGGCCAGCAGAGCCTCGCCAGCCTCGCTCTGCCGGTCTGCCGGCGTCAGGCTCATCGCGCTCGACACGCGTTCCTTCAACTCGAACCGTCGATCAATCTCAACGGCCGCGTCCATCAGGCTGCTCGGGACAACGAATGTCCACAACATGGCCGCCAAGAGCCCCACGCCCACCGCGCCGCCCAGCCACACCCAGGCGTCGATGCCCGTCGGCCAAAACTTGTCGATGGCGACGAGCACCAGCGCCACCAGCAGCGTCGCGAACCAGCACCACGCCAGCACGCTCAGGAATCGCTCCGCAGCCAGTCGCCGTCGCGCCCGTCGGACCTGTCGCTGAAGCGTGTCCATTCTCGTCCCTCGCCAGAGTATTGCTCCGTTCCAGCCGATGGCATTATAGCAATGGCCGGCGACCGCCAACAGCGCGGCCGCTGTTCGCCGTCGCCCGATGCGGCTACAATCCGTTCGTACCTCCATTGACGGTCCGCTCTTAGGCGATTTGTGTTCGTAGTCCCGGCCTTCAAACGACATTTTCTTGGAAGCCCCAACTCTGCATTGAGTTCCCTCCATGACTGAGTTCCGCACCGAACGTGATACGATGGGCGAAGTCCGGCTGCCAGCCGACGCCTATTATGGCCCGCAAACACAACGCGCCGTCGAAAACTTCCCAATTTCCGGCCGGACGCTGCCGCCCGCGCTGATCCACGCCCTGGGTTTGGTGAAATGGGCCGCCGCGACCGTCAACCACAATAGCAGCCGCCTAACAGCCGCCGGTCTGGACGAGCCGCAGGTCAGTGCGGTTTTGGTCGCTTCCCGCGAAGTCGCCGACGGAAAGCTCGACCGCCAGTTTCCTATCGACGTCTTTCAGACCGGCTCCGGCACCTCCAGCAACATGAACGCCAACGAGGTAATCGCAAGGCGCGCTGGTGAGCTCTCCAACGAGAAAGAGTCGAAGACAAAGCTCGAACGCCGGAAAGCCATTCATCCGAACGATCACGTCAACTTGGGCCAAAGCAGCAACGACGTGTTTCCAACGGCCATCCATGTGGCCCTCGCGGTGACGATTCGGAAACGGCTCGTCCCAGCCCTTGAACAATGCCACAAGGTCCTCGCAACAAAAGCGGCTGCATGGCAGAAAGTCCTCAAAATCGGCCGCACCCACTTGGCGGACGCGGTGCCGATGACCCTGGGCCAGGAGATTAGCGGTTTTGCCCGCCAGTTGCAGAACTCCGCGCATCGGGCCAGTCTTGCGATGGAAGCCCTGTTGGAACTGCCCATCGGCGGCACGGCCGTCGGCACCGGCATCAACACCCGCGGCGACTTCGGACGAGATGTCTCCAGAGTCCTGGCCCAAGAAACAGGCATCCCCTTCGTCGAAGCCCGAAACCACTTCGAGGCCAACGCTCAGCGCGACGCCTTGGTCGCGTGCCATGCCGAGCTCCGGACCATCGCCACAACATTGTTCAACGTGGCCAACAACCTGCGATGGCTAGCCTCCGGCCCCCGTTGCGGCTTCCATGAAATCACCCTTCCCGACCGCCAGCCAGGCAGCTCGATCATGCCGGGCAAGGTGAATCCCGTGCTCTGCGAAAGCCTGATGCAGGTGGCCGCCCGCGTGCTCGGCAACGATCAGACCGTCACCTTCTGCGGCGCGGCCGGCGGCCAGTTTCAACTCAACGTGATGATGCCCGTCATGGCCGACGCCGCCCTCGAGAGCGTCCGCCTGCTGGCTGCCGCCGTCACCGCCTTCACCGACCTCTGCCTGAAGGACATGGAAGCCAACGCGAACGCCTGCGAAGCGGCGGTCGAACGAAGTCTTTCGATGGTCACCGGTTTGGCTCCCCAGCTCGGCTACGAGCGCGCGGCAGCGCTGGCCAAGGAAGCGTTCGCCACCGGCAAAACGATCCGCGAACTGTGCCGCGAGAAAAAGGTGCTGCCGCCGGACCAGCTCGACGAAGCCCTCGATCCTTGGCGAATGACCCGGCCAGGCAAGTAACGACGATTCCAGGGGCTGTTCGAGCAACGCTGACCGTCACCTGATGTCACCGGTCACTCGTCATTCTGAGACTACCGGAGATTCGGCGCGGTGGCTGAATGCCATCAAGCGATCCTTCGCCACAATCAGGATGACAAGGGTTGTCTTCCGCGAACAGTTGCGAGCAACGCTCTACCGCGGCAGAAGACCATCTTTGTCCCGAAGGGCGCCGACCAGTTTGTGGAAATGTCCAGGCACCTCGGCGGTGAAGGTGAGTTGCTCGCCGCTGAAGGGGTGCCTGAAGGAGATCACTCTGGCGTGCAAGGCTAGACGTGAGTAGGAATCGTCCCTCTTGCCGTACTTTCTGTCGCCGACAATCGGGTGGCCGATGCCGGCCAGATGCACCCGAATCTGGTTCTTCCGCCCCGTCAGCAGATCGACTTCCAGCAAGGCGAAGTCTTTCGTTTGTCGAAGCACTCGGTACGCCGTACGAGACAGCTTTCCGCTTGCCGGATCGGACGTGGAGTAGACGACATGCGCCTTGTTCTCGGCCAAGTAGGTCGTGATGGTTTCCGACGCCCTCTTGCATGTGCCGTGAACGACGGCGAGATACTTCTTCTCCGTCTCTTGCCACTGGTCCTGCAAGCGGTGTTTCGCCTCCTCGCTCTTGGCGAAGACGAGTATCCCGGAGGTCTCCCGGTCCAGACGGTGGACGATGAAGACGCGATTTCGGGACCTGGCGCAGCCATTGCGGACATAGTCCGTCAGCATGAAGTAGGCGGTGTGCGACTTGTCCGACTCGGTGCCGACCGTCAACAGGCCCGCCGGCTTATCAATGACGAGAATTTCGCGGTCCTCGTAAAGGATCCCGATCCCTCGCGCCCGAAGCCGATTGGCGGAAATGGACTGTTTGCGCACGGCGATTCCTTTGCCGGATCGTGTCGGTGGATCGCCGTCGCGAAGCACACTCAGTCAAGCCACTCTTTCGACTTCAGCCGCTGCGGCGTGTAGTGCTCGGTGACGTAGCTGATGTCCTTACTGATGAGGGCTTCCACTTCAAGCTTGAAGCCGTTGTCCAAAAGCCGCTTGATCTCTTTCTGCCACAGCGGCTTGTGCGCGAACCACGGGTAGTTGGCGATCTGCTTCGCCCGCTTGCGGTCGGTGTCGTTCAGCGAGATCTTCACGCTGTCCGAGAGCTTGCACTCCTCGAAATCCTTCGAGCGAATTCCGAGGAACTTCGCGTCGGGGATGGCCATCCGCTGCGACTCGTAGGCCAGGTTGATCGAACCCTGCTTGATCACGCTGTAGATGTAGTATCCCCAAGGGTCGTTATCCAAGAGGCAGTAGATCGGCAGTTTCAGTTCGTTGTGCAGCCGGTGAAGCAACCGGCGTACGCCGCGCGGGGGCTGGCCGCCGCCGTGCGTGAGGATGCACTTGTGCTTCCTCCAAAACTTGTCTTCGTTGAACCGCTGCCAGACCGTGTCCTTTTCGACATGGAGAATGAACTGAGCCGACGTGCGTTTGAACTCGATCGCCTCGGGCTCGACGATCGACGGAATGCCGTAGCCGCCGGAGCCCATCCGGGAACAATCAATCTCGTCGCCGCGGTCCAGCAGCACGATGTCACCGACCATGTCCCCCTTCTTCTGCGCGTAGAGGTGCAGCTCCTCCCGCAGGCTGTTCAGCAGGACTTCGCAATCCTCGATCACCGGATCGCACTCACCCTGGTCGGCGAACGTCTCTTCCTTCGTGCCCTCGATGGTGTGCTTGAGCAGGTAGAAGAGACCACGGATGCTAGTGGTCTTGCCCTGCTCGATCAGTTGCGTGGCCCCGCTGGCCACCAACATGGTCTGCATGTAGCTCTTGGCCTGCGACAGATTGAACAGATGGCGGCGATTCGTCGCCTTCCCCATCTCGATAAACCGCCGGGCCTTGTTGTACTTCACATTGGAAAGCGAACGCGTAGGCACGTCAACGAATGGGTCGCGCTTTTTGCCCGCGGCCTCGACCACCCCATCGGCCATCTCGCCGATGCGTTTCATCGTCTTCGCGTCACGCGCATTCAATTTGGTTGCCATGTTCCTGGTGCGCTATTCTCAATTGCAGGAGGTGGTCAATAGGACCGCTGATAACACCGCGCAGCGCCGATCGCCTCCACAGCCACTACTTCCAATGCTTCTGTACAAAGGCGTCGACTTCGGGCAAACCGCCTTGCAGGATCAGGTAGCCGTTGTGCGGCTCGCGAGGCGTGATCTCGTGGTTGATCGGCGTCGTCATCATCGACCGAATCTCCTGCGGGTCGTCGGTCTGGCCCAACACCCAACCGAGCTTCATGTACGCCGTCTCGGGCAGCATGTTGTCCATCGGGATAATGCCAAGGTCCAGCAGATCGCGGCCGGTGTCGTACACGTACATCTGCGCAAATCCCCAGAGCGTCTGCACGGTCATTACCACCGTGACGCCCTTCTGCACCGCCCGCTTGATCGCCGGGTAGAGCGGCTTGTTGACGTGGCCCAAACCGGTGCCCGCGATGACGATTCCGCGGTAGCCCATGCTGGTCAGCCCGTCGATGATGTCCGGGTTGAAGTTCGGATAATAATACTGAATCGTAACCTTTTCCTCGAACACCGGCGTGATCTTCGGCACGCGAGTCTTGTCGCGCGGCAGGAAGTCGTTGGTCAGGTAGCTGAAGTGGCTCCCCTGCTGGTTCGGGTAGCGGCTCACGGTGGCCAACGGAGTGGCTCCAACCGTGCGGAAGGTGCTCCGGTAGCTCGAATGCATCTTCCGGCAACGGGTGCCACGATGGAGCAGGTCGTAGTTGTCCGACGTCGGCCCGAACATGCACAACATCACTTCAGCAATGTCGCACTCAGCCGCGCTGCGGACGGAGTTCATCAGGTTCAGCGCGGCGTCAGACGACGGCCGGTCCGAACTCCGCTGGCTGCCGACCACGACGATCGGCACGGGGCTATTCTGCACCATGAAGCTAAGAATGGCCCCGGTGTGGGCCATCGTGTCGGTGCCGTGGCCGATGACAATGCCATCCACGCCGGTGGCAATCTCCTCGCCGATGGCGATGGCCAGGGCCTTGTACTGCTCGGGGCCCATGTTCTCGCTGAAGACGCCAAAGAGCTTCTTGGTCGTCAGGTTGGCGATGTCGGCCAGTTCGGGCACGGCGCCGTAGAGCTCGCCCGGCGTGAAGGCCGGAATGACCGCGCCGGTTCGATAGTCCAACCGCGAGGCAATCGTGCCGCCCGTGCCCAAGAGCGTCACCGCCTTCTTCTTCGGGTCGAACGGGAACTCCTTCTCAGGAATCTTGTAGACGGCCTTCTTGTAGCCGACTTCCTTGATCGACGCGATGCGG
>JAJFUI010000249.1 GCA_021372555.1 Planctomycetaceae bacterium
TGGCTCGACTGTTGACTCCGACCTGCCGACGCCGGGCAGTCTATACCCCCTGCCGGCTGCAAGTCAATCCCGCGACCATCCACGCCACCGCTCGGCCAAGCGTCGTAATCTCGGGGCACTCAGCCACGTCAGAAATTGGCCCAACAACTTTTCTTGAAATCAAATGCCGAACCTGTATGATCGGGGCCGCGGAGAGTCGGCCGGTTTGGCAACGGGCTGCTCTCCGCAGCGGGAAGCCGACTCGGTTTGGCAACGGGTCGGCGCCTCCGTGCGACGCTCGGCTGGCTTGCGACCAACCCCGCGCCGCGCGGCCACGCGGACACCGGCTCGCTGGCAACGATCCGGCGGGTTCGCACGCCGACATGCTTCGGCCGTTCGCTCGTTGGCAATTCGATTGGGCAATATTCCACATGCTGGACCGCCAGTGCCGCCCGCACCTGGCTCACGCTCCGGGCGTCGCCGCCGACTCCGTCAGCGGGCGTTTCACGCTGCGCTAATCTCGCGGACCATGCCGCCGGCTTTCCCGCGACGCTTCATGCTGCGCGGACTCACCACCCAATCGCGCCCCAGCGATCGCCAGCGTCCTTTAGATCGCTACCAAGGTGCCCGATGTCGCAAAAGTCGCAAGGCACGTTCGCGAAAGCACTTAGGGCAAATCCGCCGCAATTGTGCACGGCCCCCACCAGAGAGCTGTTTTTGACCAAAGACGCAACTACCGCCCGCGAAAGGACTTGCAGCAAACTTTTCACCAGCGCGAAAATCGCATGCCCGGGAGGAGTGCGCAAAACTCAAAAACCGCTTGCGTCCCCGGCCGGATCGATCGGGCGACTTAACACGTAACATGCATCAGCGCGGCTTTGCGGAGCTTCGAGCGGTTGTAGGCGTCCGCGGCTTTGGCGGTCGGCAGCAACTCGCATTGGATGACACGCTGCGCAAGATAGCGCTGGCCATCGTCGGTTAGCTCGACCTTGCCGGACATGCCCGAACCGATGAACAGGACCTCCGGGCCGCCCTGGCAGACTAGCTCCAACTCCTTGGGCCCGACTTTGTGGGCCGATCCGGACGACTCGCGGGCGAGCTTCTTCTTCCGCTTCTTCACGCGGCCACCGACCATGACGTAGATGTCGCGGCCGTAGGTCTTCTTGCCGACGACGATCTCGCCGAAGCTGACCCGACCAAGCTGCTTGTAGGTCGGCTTGACGTGATACTTCTTCTTGAACGGGGTGCGCCCGGCCAGCGTCCGTGCCGCAGCCACCGCGCCGAGGACCACGGCGTCGTCACCCAAGGCGCTAAGCAAGACGCGTCCCCCTTCCCGGGCGCCGGGCAGCGGATCCAGGCCTACAATGTTTTCGACAATCGGCATGATGAAGTCGCTACAAGCCTCGATCACCCCGCCGCCCAGGACGATTGCCTCAGGGTCGAGCAAATGGCGAACGCTCACGCAGGCGTAGCCGAGCACCTCGGCCGCGCGGCGGACAATCTCCGTCACCAGTTCGTCCTCGACTTCCAAGGCCTTGCGAATCATACCGCTGCGGATCACCGACAGGTTGCCACCGGCCAGTTCGTTCAAGACGCTCTTGCGCCCGGCCGCGATGGCCTCGCGGAGGTCTCGCTCGATCGCCGTGCGGCTGGCCAAGGCCTCGAAACAGCCACGGTTGCCGCAGCCGCATTTCGGGCCGGCCAGTTGCATGATGATGTGGCCGATCTCGCCGGCCGACTCGCGATCGCCCCGCCAGAGCTGGCCCCGCTGCACGAACCCGCTGCCAATGCCGGTGCCCACGCAGATGTATAGGACGCTCTTCGCCTTTCGGGCGGAGCCGAGCCAGGTTTCTCCTAAAGCACCAAAATTGCCATCATTGCCAATGACAATCGGCACCTTGAGCCGGGCTTTCAAGAGCGGCCCCAGAGCCACGCCGGTTAGACGCATGTTCGGCGTCAAGACGACTAGGCCCTTATCTGGATCGACGACGCCAGGCACCGCGATGCCGATGGCCGTCAGGTCCTGAGAGGAGATTCCGCCTTTTTCCAACGCGTCGGCGATGCACTTCTCTAAGGCCGCGACGACCCTTTCCGGCCCTCCTTTCCGCGGTGTCATCGCACGCTCGCGGCCGATGATCTCGCCCGACTCGCGGACCAGCGACGCCTGGACCTTCGTGCCACCGATGTCCACGCCCAAGTACAACCGCTGCTGGCCGTCATTTTGCTTTTTCATGGTAGGGGTATTGTAGCGTTGGACGCACTCGGTGACATCGGGCATCA
>JAJFUI010000060.1 GCA_021372555.1 Planctomycetaceae bacterium
CATCCCCGTCCGACCAAAGCTGACATGCACGATAGGAACATAGAGCCGTCCATACCGCAACTCTGAGAGAGTCAGATAGGGGGCCTCCTCTGCGGTTGGCCCCCCAACTGTTGAAGCGAGTGAGGTTAGGCCAGTTACGCCGGGATGCACGTCGGTCCGCAACGCTGTCTTTGCTTCCTGCTCGCGTCGTAAGCAATTTACTTGATGCACCACCCAAACCAAGAGGCCCCCCACAACCGCCATAATGAGAACGGAAGTATACGTCAGAGCAAGTCGGCGGCGTGGCCTTGGCTTGCCCGAGCAGTCCAGTGGCTTTCGGTCATTCTCGGTTGACATACGGACCTCCGTTTACTTATTGCAGTCCATCTTCTTGCTTGAAGAAGAAAAGGGGATAAGAAGAACAAAACGGGATACGTATGTATGCTGCCTTGGTCGTCGACGAGAACAGGGGGACAGTCGCGATTTTTGACACGACGTCATTGTAGCCAGTCGGGCAAAGACCGGGTAGAACGCGTTCCCGACCACGACGCCATTCCACAACCGCCGCCACGCACCCGCCAATGCCGCGATGTCAGATGGCAGCGACTCTCGACTTTGCCGACGCTCCTCCTCGCTGATCGAAGGTCTCCCTCACACCCGCCCGGCGCGCCGAGTTGGCCCAAGAACTTTCGTTGCTCAGCCGCCGCCCGACGGCTAAAGTGGACTCGTCTTCGTGCGCACACGGGCCTTCGGCCAAGGTCAGCCCTAAACTGGCTGTGCAGCGCGCGAAAAACCCTCCCGGAAGATGCGGGCGACTGAAGCCAACTTGCGACCTGGATCGCCAACGGACCTTGCCACGGCCAGATAAGCCGGCAAACTCGGCTGAAACAGCCCTGTTTGCGCGTATACCGATCCGACGGCAACACAGCCAGCAAAAAAGTGCCGGCCCGCGGTTGTCTGCCGGCTTGTCCGGCAGGCCGCTTCACGCGGGTGGCTGCGCCAAGTTGCCCCAGCAACCAGTTGCCGGCCCGCGGGGAGGCGACAAACCCCAAGGCCGTCTCGATTTCGCCCGGGCCGGTCCGCGAGGAAGCTCCAACCCTACAGAATTGTGCAACGGATACCACCAATGAGCACGCGACCAACCACCAAAAATCGCCGCTCTAACCAATGCCCCGCCAACCCCTTACGATTTGTGCGCTCGCAATCCCCAAGAAACGCACCGCCCCCGGGTCGGTTGCACAATCGCAGAACCACCCTTTTCGCCGCTCGCTGCAAGCCATCGCTATTCCCGTCGTTCGCCGCATCGTTGACGGGCCAGGGCCCCGTCAATACACTTAACGCTTTCGAACGGATTCCTTCCCCGAGCCCGCCAAAGTCTCATGAGTGACAAACCGATCGAACAACTCGCAATCAATACCATTCGCACGCTGGCAATGGATGCCGTCGAAGCGGCGAAAAGCGGGCATCCGGGAACCCCCATGGCCCTCGCCCCGGCCGCTTATGTGCTCTGGAACGAGTTTCTCCGCTACGACCCGAACCAGCCGGGTTGGGCCAACCGCGATCGCTTCGTCCTCTCATGCGGCCACGCCTCGATGCTGCTCTACGCCATGCTCCACCTGGCCGGTGTCAAGCAGCAGGGCGACGACGGGCAGCCGACCGACGAGTTGGCCGTCCGTCTCGATGACATTCGCCAATTCCGTCAACTCGGCAGCCGCTCCCCCGGCCATCCCGAGCATGGGCATACCAGCGGCGTCGAGACAACCACCGGGCCGCTCGGCCAGGGGATCGCCAACAGCGTCGGCATGGCCATCGCCTCCCGTTGGCTTGCCGCCCAGTACAATCGACCGGGCTTCGATCTATTCGATTTCGACGTCTACGCCTTCTGCAGCGACGGCGACCTGATGGAAGGCATTGGCGGCGAGGCAGCCTCGCTGGCCGGACATCTGAAGCTAGCGAATCTCTGCTGGCTTTACGACGACAACCACATCACCATCGAGGGCAACACCGATCTGGCCTTCGGCGAGGACGTAGCTACCCGATTCACCGGTTACGGGTGGAACGTGATTCATGTGGCCGATGCCAACAACCTCGCGACCATTCGCCGCGCTTTAATGATGTTCCGCGACCGCGAGGCAACGGCCAAGGAAGCCGTGCAGACCGATCGGGGCCACCAACTGCAGCGTCCCAGCGTGGCTGACAGCGCACGGACGTTCTCCGCCGACCGGCCGACGCTGATTATCGTCCGAAGCACGATCGCCTACGGTGCCCCGCACAAGGCAAACACGGCCGAGGCCCACGGCGCACCGCTGGGCGAAGAGGAAGTTCGGCTTGCCAAGGCATTCTACGGTTGGCCCGAGAACGAGAAGTTCCTCGTTCCGGCCGACGTGCCAACCCATTTCCGCGAGGGCGTCGGGGCCCGCGGCGAAAAACTATATGCCGATTGGGCGTCGAGGTATGCCGAGTACAGGAAGCAGTATCCTGACCTTGCCGGTCAGCTCGATATGATCGATCATTGCGAACTGCCTCTCGGTTGGGACGCTGACCTTCAGTCGTTCGCCACCGATGCCAAGGGCATGGCCACCCGGGTCTCGTCGGGCAAGGTGCTCAACCAAATCGGACCGCACATCCCCTGGCTCCTCGGTGGCTCCGCCGATCTGGCGCCGTCAACAAATACGTTGCTCAAGTTTGAAGGGACCGGCGATTTCGAGGCTAACCGATACGCCGGTCGCAACTTCCACTTTGGCATTCGTGAACACGTGATGGCAGCCGCCTGCAACGGCATGGCCCTTTGCGGGCTCCGCGCGTTCGGCGCTACGTTCTTCGTCTTCACCGACTACATGCGTCCTTCGATGCGGCTGGCCGCGCTAATGGGACTGCCGGTCTTCTACGTACTGACCCACGACTCGATCGGCTTGGGCGAGGATGGCCCGACGCACCAACCCATCGAGCACCTGGCCGCACTCCGAGCGATTCCGAACATGCTGGTCATTCGCCCGGCCGACGCCAATGAGGTCGCCGAGGCCTATCGCGTCATCCTCCCGCTGAAAAATCGGCCTGCCGCGCTGGTTTTGACCCGGCAGAACGTCCCCACGTTGGATCGCACCAAGTACGCGTCGGCCGAAGGCCTCCGCCGCGGTGGCTACATCCTGGCCGACGCGCCGAACAGCAAGCCAGATGTGATCCTCATTGCCACCGGCAGCGAAGTCTCGCTTTGCGTCGCCGCCTACGAGCAACTCATCGCCGAGGGAATCAAGGCCCGCGTGGTCAGCCTCCCAAGCTGGGAGCTTTTCGACGGGCAGCCGCAAGAATACCGCGACACCGTTCTGCCGCCGTCGGTCACACGCCGGGTGGCGGTCGAGGCGGGCGTCAAGCAGGGCTGGGAGAAGTACATCGGCCCAAACGGCCAATTCATCGGCATGTGCACCTTCGGTGCCTCGGCCCCGGCTGGCGCGCTGTTGAAGCATTTCGGCTTCACGCCCGAGAACATCGTGGCAGCAGTAAGAAGCGTGTGTAGGAAATAGCGGCCTCGGATCAGACGCCAAACGGCAGACGTTGCCATGAAACTCGCAAACGCGGCATCGGCAATCGTTCTGGTATCCTGTTGGGTCAATGTCGGACATGCCGCGGAGACAACGCTGCCGCTTGGGAGCAATCCGCCGGCCTTGTCAGCCAGCCACTTCTCCGACCGGCTCCACGAGTTCGTTTGGCGAAACTGGAGCCTCGTCGAGCCCAGAGAAATGGCCGATCTGCTGGGGGCATCAGCCGATGATCTGGCGGAAATGGCTGCGTCAATGGGCCTGCCGCGGCAACCGACGGTTCCCGCGGAGATGAAGACCCGCGGATACATCACGCTCATCCGCCGCAACTGGCACCTCCTGCCCTATGAGCAGTTGCAGCGGTTGGTCGGCATGACGCCGGAGCGGCTCGCGTTTATGCTCCGCGCGGAAGACGCCTTGTGGGAGAAACTCGGTTGTTTGAAGCCGAAATGCGAGCCGCTCCGCTGGCGCCCTCCGGACGAAACCGCACGGCGGCGAGAGGCGGAGATCCGCCGGATCGTCGAGGAGACCTTTGGCGACGAAATCCACCAGCCAGCTGAGCCTCGATTCGGCTTCGTGCGAAAGCTCCGCGAAAGCCCCATAGCGATTCCGCTCGCCGGAATGCCTCCCAAAGCAGCATCAAAAGAGTCACCGCTACGCTTCATCTACTCCTACTTCGCGGTCTATGGCGATCCGCTCTTGGATGCCAGCCTCGATCCGTATCCCGAGGCGCTGCTCCGGCAGCTTTCCGCCATAGGCATCAACGGCGTTTGGCTTCACGTCGTGCTGCGCGACATGGCGCCGGGCGGAAATAGTTTTCCGGAGTTCGGCGTCGACCACAAGCAGCGGTTGGCCAACTTGCATAGGCTCGTCGACCGAGCGAAGCAGTTCGGGATTGGCGTTTATCTCTATGTCAACGAACCGAGAGCGATGCCGAACAGCTTTTTCGGGCGACACCCTGAAGTCGCAGGCGTGCATGAAGGCGACCTGAGGTCGATGTGCACCTCGCATCCGGGTGTTCGCCAATGGATGAGCGATGCCTTGGCTTATGTGTTCCACGAGGTGCCCGACTTGGCCGGCGTGTTCACGATCACGGCCTCAGAAAGCCTCACCAATTGTGCCTCCCATTACAACCAGCAGTCTTGCCCTCGGTGTAAAAGCCGCACCGACGCTGAAATCTACGCGGAAGTGAATGCCGCCATTGAGCAGGGCGTGCATCGCGGCAACTCGTCAGCCAAGGTGATCGTTTGGGATTGGGGTTGGCACAAACACGGCGATGCTGCGGACGTCATTGCGGCCTTGCCCAGATCGGTCTGGCTCATGTCGGTGAGCGAGTGGTCGCTGCCGTTGCGTCGTGGCGGCATCGCGGACACGGTCGGCGAGTACGCAATGTCGACTGTGGGCCCCGGCCCGAGGGCCGCGCGGCACTGGCAGCTTGCCAAGAACGCCGGGCTGAAAACGGTCGCCAAGGTGCAGCTGAACAACTCGTGGGAACTGTCGATCGTTCCCTATCTGCCGGTCATGGACCTCGTGGCAGAGCATTGCCGCAATCTCGCCTCTGCAAAACTGGACGGCATGATGTTGAGTTGGACACTGGGCGGCTACCCTTCGCCGAACTTGGCGATCGCCTCCCGTTTCTTCGGCGATTCAGAGGCCTCGCAAGCGAACTCCGGACAAGCGGCAAGAACCGTGGGCGATGTGCTTGACGACGTGGCGGCCGAGCGATTCGGTGCGGAAGGCGCTCCGCTAGCGCGCCAAGCGTGGACTGCATTCAGCACGGCCTTTCGGCAATATCCATTCGATTGCGCGGTGGTCTATCAGTGTCCCGTTCAGACGGGGCCAGCCAACCCGCTCTACCTCAGCAAGACCGGCTACGCGGCCACTATGACCGGCATCCCCTACGACAACCTAACAATGTGGCGAGGGCCCTATCCGGCCGACGTTTTCGCCAAGCAGTTCGAGAGGATGGCCGATGGCTGGCGATCCGGCATTCCCCTGCTGCGCGCCGCCGTTGAAAAGTCGCCACCGGCTTGCCAAGAGGATGCGAAGGCCGAACTGCGTTACGCCGAGGTGGCCTGCATTCACTTCCAGTCTGTCGCCAATCAAGTCCGCTTCGTCGTAGCCCGCGACACCCTGGCCGACCCTGAAAAGAAGCTTTCTCCGCGGGAACGCGGCGGACTGCTGGCAGAAATCCACCGCCGTTTACAATCGGAGATCGTTTTGGCCCGCCGTCTCTACACCCTCTCACGCGAGGACTCCCGGATTGGCTTTGAGCCGTCGAACCATTACTTCTACCTGCCGGGAGATCTGGTCGAGAAGGTCTTGAACTGCCGCGATTTGCTCGAGCGATTCCGCTAGCGCGATCCAGACAACAGCATCGCCACCTTGCGGGTCGGCAGCCGACTTGCTACACTGCCGCACGCGATTTAAAAGCCATTTGGAGCCAAAATCATGCCCGTGACGACCGAATCGATGGCGGCTTGGTGCCGCAAGCTGCTGGGAGCCGACGCCCCGCGTTTGATGTTGGAAGAGTACATGAATGCCATCCCGAGGATGGAGTGCCTCGGCAACCTGCCGCGAGGGACGACCGTGCTCGTGCGTGGCGATGTCGATGCCAAACCGGGCCCGACTGTCGGCGAGGGGGATATCCGTCTCAGGAGCATGAAGGAGACGCTCCGTTTTGGGCAGGAACGCGGATGGAAGCAGATCGTCTTCGGGCACATTGGCCGAGAGCCGGAGAAATCGCTAGCCAAGGTCGCTGCTCGACTTGGTGAAATTCTCGGCTGCCCCGTGACATTCGTCGAGGATTGGCTCGATCCAACCACCACGACCGTCAAGGACGATGCGGTCGAAGCGATCCGGAAATGCCCCGAGGGCGGTGTCGTCATGCTGCAAAACACTCGCAAGTACCCGGTCGAGCGGGTGCTGTGGAAGGCCAAGCTGGCTGACATCGACAAGCTTGCCCCGGACTTGGCCAAGCTTGCCAACGAGATGGCCACGAAGGTGGCGAAAGTCTACATCCACGAGGCGTTCTCCGCCGGCAGTCTGGACGCGTCGAGCGTCGTCGCGCCAGCCGCGATGGAAAAGGTCGCCCTGGGCAAGTACGAGGCCGAGCAGTTCGATGGCCATCTGAAGGAATGCCTCCGCGCCCAGATGGTGATCTTTAGCGGTCTGAAGATCGACAAGCTCGATGATCTGGAGGCGATGATCGGCCGTGGCAAAGTCCGTAAAATCATTGCGGCTGGCTCCTTGGCAGCGGCGTTGAAGAAGGCTGCCGCTGAGTTGGAAGGGAAGAAGTTCGACCTCGGCTTGTCCGAAGATCCGGCACACAAGGACAAGTCGTACTATATTCCGGCCGAGCGTGTGGAGCAGGCCAAGCGGATGTTGGCTGCCGGCAAGGCGAAGGGGATCGAATTCGTCCTGCCGGTGGACTTCGTGCTTGGGGACGGCAGCGTGTCCTCGGAGATCGGGCCAGGCAATCAGCAGTTTGACGTTGGACCGGCTTCCAGTGCGTTGTACGAGAAGGCGGTAAGCGACTTTATCGCCGCCCACAAGTCCGACCAACCGCCGGCGGTCGTCTTCCATAACGGCGTCTTTGGTATGTTCGAGGACGCTCGCTTCGAACAAGGGACGCGGAAGTTCATCGCCCAACTAAAGCGTATGACCGATGCAGGCATCAAAGTCTACGTCGGCGGCGGCGAAGGCGGCACGGCGCTGGAGAAGTACGGGAAGCCGGACTGGGTCACCTACTGTTTCACTGCTGGTGGCACAGTTCTGAACGCCCTCGGCAGCGAGCCCGTGCCCTATCTCGTGGCCATGCAAATGGCCGCCAAGGCCATGGGGCCAAAGCCGCACGCATAGTGCAGAAAGCGGTTCGAAAAGCTCCGGCGGCCTAGCGCCTCGCCTTGAGCCGCAAGAATCGGAATCCACGCCACGGCACGCCGGATATTTCCGTGCGTGCCGTGTTTTGCGCGTGTGTCAGATTTTCCGGCTGCCGCGGAGGCGCCCGCATATGTCAACCAGTTCCATCACCGAGTGGCGGATCTGTTCCTCCGGCAACCCATCGCGAATGGCGGCTTCGACGCGGGCGGCGCATGGCGAGACCGGCTCGAACCCATAGCTTCCTGCAGCACCCTTGAGTTGATGAGCCGTCCGCCGTAGTGCTTCCCAGTCCTTCTCGTGTAGTTGGCGCAGCAAGACCGACGCACGCTGTGGAATCTCATCGACGAACAGATCGACGATCTCCGCCAACTCGGGGTCGTCGCCCAGTCGGGAATATACGTACGGGAGTGGCTTGGTCTTTTCCATTTCGGTGTACCACCTCCTAGCTAATAACGGCGTACAGCCGCGTTTCGTGCGAGAGACGCACAGGAAAGCGTAGATTACGCCGCAGGCAGAGTCGCAGCGCCGGCGCGTCGTTTCGCGACGGATTTGCGGCTCTTTCTACGGAGCCCGCCAGCGCCGTCGTCCAATTCGGCAACGGCGGGCGAGGGCTCGCGGCGTTAACAGCCGTACATTGCGAACGAGCGTCACAGCCGGACGGCGTATTCTGGGAGTTTTGAATCGAGGCCGTTCTGGAGCTAAGGAACGTTGGCTCGCCCGTCGATAGCAAATCCTAGATTGGACCCAGACCCCGTACCTGCGCTGTTTTGCGTGAGTATCTCACAAGGTCTTTCCTAAACCAAGGAGTACCTCCCATGTTCCGTCGTATTCTGTTGCCGGCGTTGGCCGTGGCTGCTTTGGTGGCAGTGGTCAGCGTCTCCAACGCCCAAGCGGGCTGCGGCTGCTGCGAAAAAGCCGCTTGCGTCGCTCCTCAGGCCTGTGCACCGGCTTGCGCCCCGATGTGCTGCAAGACGAAGTGCTGCCGCGAAAAGTGCTGTGTCGAGCGCTGCCGCAAGGTCCGCTGCTGCAAGGAGCGTTGCTGCGCTCCCGCTTGCTGCGAGAAGGTGTGCGCGCCGAAGTGCTGCGAGCCCTGCTGCAAGGTTAAGTGCTGCAAGGAAAAGTGCCGCCGCGTCCGGACGTGCCGTCCGACGACCTGCGCCCCGGCTTGCTGCGAGAAGTGTGGCCCGGCCGCCTGCGCCCCGTGCGCTCCGGCCAAGGTCTGCGCCCCGGCAGCTTGCGAGAAGGTGTGCGCTCCGGCCTGCTGCGCCCCCTGCTGCAAGGAGAAGTGCTGCAAGGTTAAGTGCCACAAGGTGCGTTGCCACCGCGTGCGAACCTGCTGCGCCGTCGGCTGCTGCGAAAAGGCTGTCGGCTGCTGCGCTCCGGCCTGCTGCAAGTAGCGTGTAAAGAGCACGACTCAGGCTCATCCCCGATCCGAGCCTGAACACGCTCCTTTACGACAACTGAAGCGGCCCGGTCGAATCTCGGCCGGGCCGCTTGATTTTTTCTTGGCATCGCGAAGCTGCGGCAGCAACGTCCGAACTGATTTTTCGATCGCTGCCCGCCTACTCGGGAAAGAGCTTCGTCGACAAGTATCGTTCACCAAGGTCGGGGAGAATGACGACGATCGTGCGTCCAGCGTAGTCGGGACGACGGGCAAGCTGCAGCGCCGCCCAGGCAGCCGCACCCGAGCTGATACCGCACAGAAGCCCTTCCTGCTGAGCCAGCTGCCGACCGGTTTCCATCGCGTCTTCATCGCGGACTCCGATCACCTCGTCCAGCACCGCCAGATTCAGTACATCGGGAATGAAACCGGCGCCGATCCCCTGGATGCCATGCTTGCCAGGAACCAGCGGCTGCCCGGCCATCCGCTGAGCGATTACTGGGCTGGTAGCGGGCTCAACCGCAACAACCCGAACACTCGGCTTTCGCGACTTGAGCGCTTCGCCAACACCCGTGATGGTCCCGCCGGTCCCAACGCCGGCCACGACCACATCGACCGCTCCCGCCGTGTCACGCCAAATCTCCTCCGCGGTGGTGCGGCGGTGGATCTCTGGGTTGGCTGGATTCTTGAACTGCTGCGGCATGTAGTAGTCGTGGTTCCTCGCCACCAACTGCTCCGCCTTGCGCACCGCGCCGGGCATCCCTTCGGCCGTGGGCGTCAAGACGATCTGCGCCCCAAGGGCCTTGAGCAATCGCCGCCGCTCCAAGCTCATGCTCTCAGGCATGGTGACCACAAGCTTGTAACCACGGGCGGCGCAGACGAATGCCAGACCGATGCCCGTGTTGCCGCTCGTGGGCTCCACAATGATCGTATTGGGGCCGATCAGGCCGTCCCGCTCAGCCGCGTCGATCATGGCCACGCCAATGCGGTCCTTGACGTTCCACAACGGATTAAGGTTTTCCAGTTTGCCGAGCACGGTGGCACCGCAGTCGTGTGTCATCCGTCGCAAGCGAACCAGCGGCGTGCCGCCAATGCACTGAGTAATGTCGTCGAAAACGCGTCCCGAACTGGCCGTCATTGTATTCCTCCCAAACGTGGTTGCCCAATTGTCCGTCTTGTGCAAGTCGAAATCAATAGCTTCATCGCCAACGGCTGGTGCCGCGACGTTGCCTGATCCACCATCCCGGCCGCACGCTACGTGCCATCAATGCCGGATTCCTTCAGCGGTAAGTCCTTGAGGGGTTTGTGGTGTGGCAAAGTAGCCGGCAGCTTGCCGTCCAATAGAGGCCGCAGCAGGCCGAAAAGTATCTTGTAACGCGCCTTTGCCGCGGTATCGGGCTCGATCATCCAGTTCTCACCGAAGCCAGTCGCCGCATCACTCCATTGCGAGCCGAAACCTAGAGCCACGACCAGCCCCTTGCCAAAGCTTGCCGCCGCTGCCACCGGGCCGTTCGGCAGCGCGGCGATGGCCTGGCCGCCGAGCACCTCACACGCCGCGGGCACATGGACCGGCGCAGTTTGGCCTGCCGTGACCAGATCGCCCGCCCAAACCTTGTCGGCCCGGAGTGATATGCCAAACGGCCGAAGCATCGCGTTGGCTTGGGAATGTTTGTCCTCCGGAGAGTCGATCAGAAGCAGTCTCCCGCCGCCGCGAACGTATTCCACGAGCCGCTCGTTCCAGTGACCGTCTGAGGCCGCCTTGCTGGGACAAATTACCACTAGTACGTCGCCGGAAAAAGCATTGTCGCCACGCTTGCGGACCGTGTGGCAGCCAAGGCGGGGAATCGAGGCCTCGAGCATGCCGTAGCCATGGTCCTTGCCTCGTGGGTACATCCCCTTGGCCAGTGGCACGTCGGACGTGGTGCGGTCGATGACGACGCGCGGCTGCGGGCGGACACGCGCTGGCGTGGGCATCGTCCAGCGATTGGCGGCGCCGCTGACCAAACCGCCTAGCGCCCAACCGCACGTACCCGCCGCCAGCAAAACAAGCCACCCTCGTTGCCAATCCAGCTCCATATGGCACCCATCCGTGATGCTGGGCACGCGGTTCCATAGCGGACCATGTCTCGCCAGGACAAGAGCCGCTCCACCGAATACAAACAAGCCGATTGCCAGTAGCCAAGGCCGCGGATCGATGCGGGAGTTGGCGTGATTAAGCCACTCGACCATGCCGAGCATCAGTTCCGCGTGGCCGGGCTGAAATGTGCAGAAATTCGAGAAAATGGTCGAGTCGGTGAACGCGACCGCCCGCCCATGGCCATACCACGCCGCCCAGACTTGGACGAAAGCGCCGTAGCGCATCTCAGGGCAGTGCTGGGGAATCGGGTGAAAGTTCTCGGCGTGATAATCGGGACCCATGCTCCACAGGCCTGTATTGCTGATGGCCGCCCGGCCATGGCTTTGCCCTGGGTCGATCGAGCAGGAAACCGAGAAGTATGTCGGCGGCATCTGGGCGACGATCGGGTGCGGCACCAGCGGTGGCCGGTAGTGCTCGTTGTCATAGAACTTACCCACCGCGAAGAGCAAGTCATCTCGGAAGATGAAGCCCATGGGACGCGTGATGTCGTTCATCACGGTGGACGATCGGCTGAAATTCGTGTGGTCGCCGACCAACAGCAGCCCTCCACCTCGCTTGACGAAACGCACTACCGCCGCGACTTCCTCAGCGCTGTACCGCTCGGTCGGCGTCTTGACGACCAGGACGTCGCAGCGGGCCAAAGTCGCGTCGTCGATCTTGTCCTCGTTGAGCAGCCGCGACATCTCGTAATACTGCCCCAGGTAATTGTAGATGGCAGCGTAATTGTAGCCCGAAGCTTCGCCAAAAAGCCGCGGCTCAGCGAACCATTGGGTGTCGTAAGGCTTCGTGGTCGGTTCCCACTGGGAATGCCGCTCAACGACCATCACACGGCCCTCGTGCCGGGCGCCAACCGGGTTCCAGTAGATCGCCGTCATCCAAATCGCCACACCCAACGCGATCAGCCCGGCGGAAAGCTGGAGACGAAATAGGGAAAGCGGAAGGGCGACGCCAGAGCGCGGAGCCTGGACTTCGGGTTTCGGATTTCGGATTTTGGACGTCGACTCCGCCGAAGTGTGCGGCCTTTGGAAGCGGACAAATCGCCATGCCAGCAAAACGGGCACGACCAACAACACCGAGACCACCCACGGCGAGAAGAAGTGGTTCATCGCGTGCAAGGGACGGTCCGGATCCGATCGCAATACACGGTGCAGATAAATGGCCATCAGCAATCCCGCTCGCACTGGCAGCCAGGCGAGCATCACAAGGCTGAGCGTCCGCACGGCGCGCATCAAGTCCCGCCATGTCGTCGAGAAAGTGCCCAGAACCGTCAGCCCGCCCACGAAGAACAGGAGGGTGGCGGGGTCGACGAGCAGTTCCCAAGTGGCGGCTAGCCGATGTGTCTGACGAATCGAGTGGATCGCAACCGTCGATCCGTTTGCCGCGGCGTCCATGCCCAGCAGACGGGCGAGGGCAGCCAGAGCGTCTGGCAGCGGATAGGGCAGGTCATGCGAGCGCGCCGTCTGGCTAGCATACAGTTCCAGGGCAATCGTTTGAACGAGCAAAATGCCCCCAGCAGTCAGTAGGCCGCTAGCCAACCAAGCGGCCCAACGTCGTTTGCCCAAAGCCAGCCGAAACGCAAGACCAGCGACGACCAGCAGCGGCGCCATACGATATGGCCACACGGCGAGCCAAAGAGCCGGCAGTAAGAGCAGCACGGCGACGACGTCTGTCTTGCGGCCCACCCCGGAAAGGACATCGTTCCGCAGTGCGTCCTCGTTCGACTTGCCTAGCAGTGGAATGGCCATTACCACGACAGCCATCGCCGCCCAGGCACTCGCGGGGTAGAAATAGCTCAGCCCGAGCAGCCAGAACGCTGCCAACAGGGCAACGCCAATCCAAAAGCGAACATTCATCGTGCTCAAAGCTCGCTTTCGTCGGGTGGTTCTTGGTCACGGTCGGAAGCTTCGTCGGTGGTGTCGAGGGCGTCCTCCGCCTCCTTGCTTGCCGGCCGCTTCCCACCGACGTCGTCGGTGCCCGGTCCGGGGTTCCATGCTTTTTCACCGGGCACAACGCGTGTGAGCAGCCATCGCCAGAACTGGATCACATCGCGATCGGGGCTTTGGCCCGTCCCGAAGTTCTCGTTGCTGGCAAGATGAGTGTCCGCGATGACGACGACTGACCCGTTGTTGACACGCCGGCTGGCGATGACGGCCCTCGACTCATTTTCTGCCGACCAAGCGCTCCAGACATTCGCGTCGCTGCCATACTCGACCGGCCACGCAGCATAGAACTGGTATTGCTGATCGCCTTCGTCAATGAATCGCGACACCTTGGCCCCAAGCGGCTCGGGCTCGCGGGCATCCTCGCTCGGCGGAACGGGCGACGGCGGCACCTTAAAGCCGAAATCAGCCAAAAGCGAAGCGCTCCCCCGGGCCTCCTCCGCGCCGACCATCGCAATTAGCGTGCCGCCATCCGCCTCCACAAACTGCCTGATCACAGCGTGCTCAGCCGCCGAGAACGGCCGCATTGGGCCAACCGTGAAAAGGAGCTTGGCAGACTGAAGTCGTTCGTGCGACAAGTCGGACGCCAGCAGCGGCAGGTAGCCGTGACGCATGAGAGTTCGCAACAGCCCCGCGATGCCGCGTGCGTACTGCCGATTGGCGGGGCCGCCTTCGTACGATTCCAAGTGTGAGGCGTCAATGTAAGCGACCGCCGCAGCGCCCTCGGCACGGCTATTGGGCAAGACACGGGCGGACCAATATGCCACGGTCGTGAAGTACACGAGCGAAGCGGCCAGTACCGAACTGGTCAGCATAACCTGCCACGCGACCGGACGAAAGCAGAGCAACGTAAGGATTGCTGCCAGCGAGGCCAGCATGAACGCCTGCCGCGGCGCTGCATTCGGACTTGGGGAGTGATCGGCCAGATAGCGCAGCAGTTGTCCGACAAACGGGTAGGAGCCCGGCAGCGCGTCGTTGGCGAACGGCGATGCGTCGCCGAGCACGACGACCCGACCCGCCCCGCACCGATGCTCAGCCGCCAACACTAGATCACCGAATCGGTGGGCGTCAATGTGTTCGTCACGCTCCGCGTGACGCACCTCCGTGGGTTTCAACGGCGGCGCATCGGTGCCATTCCATCCCCAACGCCCAACGAGCATCGGCGAAGCCGCCCAACCGACACTGAGAGAAGTACTCTGCCGAAAGCCAACAGGATCTCGCTGGTTGTCCCACCTGATGGTGGCCAGATGGGCCAGGGCATCGTACGACTGCTCCCAATGGCTAGCCCTCGGGGTCGCCGTGCCGGCGTTGATCCGGATTGCTACTGGTTCGAGAGCATCATTGGCAAATCGACCCGAAGTCGCCGCCACCAAGACCGACCCACCGTTGCGAGCGTAGTTCCAAACTCGGCCTAACGTTTCCTTCTTCCACGGCTGTTCGTGGCCCAGGAGCAAGAGAGCGTGGGCCTTAGCCAAATCCTGTTCGGAAAGGTCTTTTGAGAGAATGAGCTCGCCGCCCAGACTCTTCACCAGCAGCGGCAGCATGCCGTACTGACCGTCGGTCTCGGAATCATAGCGTGGCCGCACCCAATCGGCGACGTTGCCCTGGTAGGCGACGATAGTCGTGCCTCGCAGATCGTTGAAGGGGGCTGCCCATGCGGCCAGAAGCATGGCAGCGAAGACGACCGCCAGCGCCGATGGCCCCAAGCCGAACATCATGTCGAGCAATAGCTTCGCGCCGGAGATGTCCTTATCCTTCCGCCACTTCTCTGACTCGGTGGTCTCGGCCAGAGGCAGCCATCGTACGGTTCCAACCATCACGCCCAACGTCACGCCGTGGATCAGCAGAGCACAAATCGGCACGTTCCAGGGAATCAACGTCCGCAGCCCGTTGTGCCAGGTCCAGACGCCGACGTGGTTGATGTCGGACAGTCGAGCGACGGCCGGTTTGGGAAGCCAAGCGAGTAGATACTCGGAGTAGGCCAGCGCGGCGAGATAGATGCAATGCCCCACGATGATGGCGGCAGCAGCCCGCAGTGCGCGAGAGCGGCGCGGCGTCGCAGTGCATTTTAGCCATGCAAAATAAACGACGGTGATCGGCACGAGAAAATCCAACCCGGCGAACGTGGCCCCGATCGTCAAAGAATCGCCGGTCAACAGGCCAGCTACTCGGCCTAGCAACCACCCGACCGTGTCTGCGGCGTGCCAGACCGCGGGGACCGAAACGCATGCAAGGCGGAAGACGGCCAACGCGCTGATGGCCAGCGCGACAATCAGCGCCAAGCGGCCAGAAAGACCTCGGCTCGTTTGGGCGATGGCAGCCAAGAGAACGGCCACGGCCAGAACGTTTGCGGCCGGGACGCTCGATGCCGTAAACAGTATGGCCGTGACGACGCCAACCACAAGAACAAGCGATGCACCGAGCGAGCGACCTTTGTCAGGCCAAGCGGCAACGACGGCCGCGCCAAGCGCAAGCCAAGTGAGGGCACGCTGCAATGGATGGCCCAACATGCCGGTCGATCCGGCCGCTAACCATCCTGCTGAGAGCCCCGCAAGAAACAGGACCACGTGGCGACCGGCCGCTTCGGCACGCTGCTCAATCGGAAGACTGCTCGAGTTGTCCGTTCTCGCCGACGTTGCCATGGGCGGTCACCTTGGGGGACGCCCTAGTATGTCGGCAACCGCGCGGTTCTACAAGGGGCAAATTACGCGTGGTAGGCGACCAAGCGAACGAGAGAGTTGCGTCGTCGGAGTAGAAATCGCCTTACAATTCTTTTTCATACAAGCGATAGGTCTTGTATCGCCTCGCGCCGACGCCCTCGATCGTATGGTTGAC
>JAJFUI010000086.1 GCA_021372555.1 Planctomycetaceae bacterium
AAGCAGACTCAGGGGACGCCACGATGCCAAGAGCCAGCTCAACGCCTGTTGCGAAATGCCGTCCGGCACGTCGGCTGTCCGGAAGTCCTCGAACGTCGTCACCGCGACCTGTTCCGTGGCGTCCGCGGCCTGCTGCGTTGGCGGCAGCAACTGGCACACATGGCGACGAATCTTCGCCGACTCTTCCGTGCCAATCCGCTCCAATGCCGCTGCATCGGGAACTGCTGTCGTTGCCCTCGCGGTCTCGCAGTGGCGTTCCCGCCAAATCTTCTTGAGGTAGCTTGTCGGCACGCCGACGGAGACACGCGAAGAGAAGATCGCGGAACCGCACGACCCGCTGGCCAATCCCTCTTTGCCCGAGGCCTCGCTGCCGCTGCGAACGTCGCTTGGCGACGATCCGATTTTGGTGGCGACGTTGGCCTCGGTGGCCACGTTGCCGCGCGGCCTGCTCTCTCTGATTCGCGCCACCTGCTGTGGATCGAGAGCAACCGCCACCTCGGCCGTCACGTTGGGGATAAAGCACAACGCATTAAGAATCTTGGACTTCAGCTCCTGCTCGTACGTTCGCTTTAGCGCAGCCAGACTCTCCTCGACGCCGGACTGCACATCCCACGTTGGGCCATTCAGGTCTGAGACGGTCACGTTCTCGGGTTTGAGCCCGGCAATCGCGCCGGCCACCAAGCGACGGATCGCCGACACGCGTTCCTCGCTCAATTGCGTCGTGCCGACCGGCTTGACGCTCACGGCTGCCGTCAGCAGTCTCTCCTGAAACGGCCCCCGACGATTGTCGACGTCGTAGATGACGTAGGCGCTTTCGACGCCCGCCATCTGGCGAATCATTCCCGCCAGCACGTCCTGCAAAGCGATCTTCGTACGTTGATCACGCTGATCGCGGCTCTCGAAAGGATTGCTCGCATCGAGAACTTTATGCATCACGTCGCTATAGCCCAGCGGGAGCGCTTGCGCGGCATCGAGCGCCGCCAGATACGCAGGCTCCCGACCCTTCGGCACGAAAATCGATGTGCCGCGGATCTCGTAGCCGTTCAAGTTCGCTTTGGTCAGAGCGGAGGCCATTGCCGATAGCTGACTGACGGTCACCGGCACGCCGTGCATCAGGTCGATTTCTGGCAGCGGCGACTGCTGCGTTCCCAGATGGCCCACGCCAAGCAATGCGGCCACAACCAGCAGACCAACTGCCGTTCGCGATCCTGATGGCAACGTGCGCCATAGGCCGTAGATTTGCAGCAACACTTGGCGGAAGGGCTCCATTACGCAGCGGCCTCCAAGGCAATGGTCCGCGGAAGCCGAAGCGTTACGGCGACACCGCCGTCAGGGCAGTTAGCCACGGTCAACCTGCCGCCATGCTGGTTGGCGATTCGTTGGACGATCGCCAGCGTGCAACCGGTAGCGCCGCGCTCGTCGATTCCCCGCGAATCGAAGACGTGCTGACGCCCTTCGTCGGTAATCGCCGGTCCGCTATCGGCGATCTCCAATTCCAGCGCCTCGGGCGTGGTGATTGACGTGGCGATCAGGGTTCCGCCGTCGGGCATCGCGGCGGCCGCGTTCAGCACCAAGTTCCGCACCGCGCGTCGGAGCATCTCGCGGTCAGCGGTGACCGTCTCGCTCCGAGGAATGTCAATGGTGGTTCGAATGGCCTGGGCTTCCAGCCGCAAATCGAGCGACTGAATGACCTCTTTCACCAAGGGTCGCAGGGGGAATGTTCCCCAACGCAGGGCGTTTGCATGTGGCGACATAGGCGTACCAGCCGGGCAGGAGATCGATGACGGAAAAAGCGGGCGTTTTGTACCCGAAATGTCCCGCCACTGTCAATGCACGTTTGCCCTGCTATCAGTGAAGGCAGCCCGAGAGCGAGGCGGGCCTGATTGCTGGGCCGAGCGCGCAAGGGAATCGCCGCGCGACGCGTGAGCTGGGTGTGGCCGGATCGGCGGCTAATTGGCCTTAGAGTCCGCCGGACAGCACTGCGGCGAGGTGATCTCGTTGATGATCCACCGATCGACGTCCCGCAGCATCTGAGGCAGCAACTGGCGCCCGCTGGGATACTGCCGCAGAGTTACCGACAGGCCCGCGGTGTGCAGCAGTCGCAAGTCCTCGCACACCTGAGAGGCAGGATATCGCTCGCTTCCGCGATCGGCTGCCAAAAAAATGCTGAGACGCCGGGCTGCCAGGAGATTGCCAAAAGGCGTGCCACCTTTCGGCAGCGCGCCCCGCAACGAAATAGCGCCCGCGAAGCGGCTCGGATGATCGAAGGCCACGCGGGCAGCCATGGTTCCGCCCTCATCGGCCCCCATGAGGAATATCCGTTTCGGCGACACGTGGAACTGGCGGCTCGCCAACTCGATCGACTCAAAAACCAGTTGTGTGGCTCGCTCGATGTGATCGTCGGTCTGGGGCCAACCGAATCCGGCGGCGGCGTCGCATTCTTCGTCGCTCGAAAGTCCCCGCGGCGCCACCGCCACGTAATTCCGCAGACTGAGCAACGGCATGACTTGCCGCAACTGCCGCTCGTCACTGCCGGCCCCGTGAAGCCAAACGATCAGCGGGTACGCATAGCCAGGCTCGTAGTGAATCGGGGCAAACAGGGCATGGACGAACCCCCTCGCCGCCTCCGCGCCGTTGGTTGGACTGATCCCGAACCTCTCCTCAAGCCCTTGTGGCACAAAACAATACGGCTCGGCGACGTGGCGTGTCCGTGGCATTGTGGGCTTTCCGATTCGGTGCAGAATAGGCAGCAATGAGATCGCAACTAGCAATCCAGATTACCGAGACTTTAATCGTTCGGGCCAGCCGCTGTCAATCGCAGTAGGCGGTCAGCCAATCGTAGCGGCACGACCGACCGAGACAAGTCTTGCATGCGTGGCTGGCCTTCCCCTACATGTTGGTAACGTCGTCGATGCCGCCAGCACCGGTGAGTTGGTCGAGCGCGGCCGACAACTCCACGTTATGGCGGTGATCGAGTGCGTAAACGCGGCAAACTCGGAAGCTGATTGCGATTCGCCGGAATAGCTCCCGATCATCAAGACTACGAATTTCGCCCGTCGTGGGGTCGAGAAGAAAGTTTTGGCCTGCCGCGGCCGTCTGGGCGCCCGGCCGGTGGACGTGCCGAGCAGTGTCGACGCGCAGCGGCAGATCACGCAACGCAGGCGGCAACTCTGACCGAATAGCCGCCTCAAACGTCGCCGGATTGCTCAAAACGCTGCTGCGTTCTGCCTCGCCCGGGGCGAAAAAGACCGTCCGCTCGCAGGCCATTGTCCAACGCAGCCGCCGCCCCAGGAAGTCTCGCCACCGGTGGCCAAGATCGCGTAGTGCCGGCTCGTCGCTTTCCGCCCACCGGGAGACTTGCATCAACAGCGACCATTCCGTCAGATGCTGGTACTCGTCCAGGTGTTCGCGCGGGTCGCCGGGGAACAAGTGATGCTTGCTATCGCAAAACAGTTCCTGCAGCCCGAGGTCAATCGCTCGGACGGTGCGGTGGAAATAAATCGCGCGGAACAGCTCCGCACGGACGGAAATAAATCGCACCAGCGCCGAAAGACCGCGTTCATGGATTGTCAGTCCGCGGGCGGTGAATGCACTGTATCGGAGGAGTCGTTCCAAGTCGAACGCACGGGTGCTATAGCCGGACATATAGGCGTCGCGGAGCACGAAATCCATGTTGTCGACCGTGTACAGTCCACTGAATAAGCTTCGCAAAAACCGCAGCCACTGCGGCGCGGATGCGGCAGCCGGAAATTGGTCGGCCGCCGTGCCATTCGCGATCGCTGATGCGGCGCCATTTGCCGGCGTTTGCTTCGGCCGAGTGATGAGGAAGACGATTTGCTCGGGATCGAGTGTCTCGTTCTCTTCGAGCTGAGTGTTGGGGTTGCGACGGATGCGCCGCAGCAGGTCCGCAAACTCCCGGCGGATGATTTCGCCGCCGATCAGTTCGTGATTGAGGCCGTAGTCGGCGAGAAAATGCTCGTCGAAGAAGTGGCCGAACGGTCCGTGACCGACATCGTGCAACAGGGCGGCCATTCGCAGGAGCGACTCGACGTAGCCGCGGCTTGGCACGTCCGGACAGACCTCCCGCAGGCTTTCATAGAGACCGGTCGCCGCACGGCTGGCCAAATGCATCGCGCCCAGGGCGTGCTGGAACCGTGTGTGCTCGGCGCTGGGAAACACCCACCACGCCGTCTGCAACTGATGAATCTGTCGCAACCGCTGGAGCCAAGGGTGGTCGATGATCTCTCGCTCGGCCGCCTCGCCGGCGGGCAGGCCCACCGGCGACGTGAAGGGAATGTAACCGTGGATCGGGTCGTGGCTGAGGCTTTCACTTTCGAAGTCGCGCATAGTGGAAGCATCCTACTTCCCCAGGCGGTGCAGTTTCAAGCCCTGATGGCCGCCAGCCAGCCGC
>JAJFUI010000258.1 GCA_021372555.1 Planctomycetaceae bacterium
TCGCGGCCGCTTCCACTTCCGTCCAGTTGTCGGTGCAAGTGCTCATCGGATTCCTCGCGGCAGTTTGGCGTGGTAATGGGTGTGGAGCAGTTCGTGGGCCTTCTCGCTGCCCGGCCCGCCAAGATACGAACTGTAAATCTCATCGACAGCAGGGTTCTCGTACGATTTGCGAAGCTTCTTGCCACTGTCAATCGCATACAGGGCGTTGCCCCGCTGGAACATCCAATCGTTGTCGAGCACCTTGACGCCCTCGGGCGGATAGGGCTGACCGCCGCCACCGCAACAGCCGCCCGGACAGGCCATGACCTCGATGACGTGAAACTTCTCGCCGGCCTTCACCCGGTCGAGCAACACCTTCGCGTTCGTCAGCCCGTTGGCCACGCCGATGTGGATGTTGTGTTCGCCGATCGCGACGTACGTCTCGCGGAGCCCCTTCGCCGCCCGAACCTCGGTGTAGTCGAGCCGGTCGGCCGGCTTGCCGGTGACCAGTTCGCTGGCCGCTCGTAGCGTGGCCTCCATCACGCCCCCGGTGATGCCGAAGATGTCGCCGGCGCCGCTGGCCAAGCCCAAGGGCGCGTCGAACTCGCCCGGCGGGAGGTGCAGGAAATCGATCCCGTAGCACTTGATCATCCAAATCAGTTCCCGCGTCGTCAGTACGGCGTCGGTGTACGGCGTGCCGTCCGCCATGAGATGCTCGGGCCGCCGGGCTTCGTACTTCTTCGCCACGCACGGCATCACCGCGACCATGAAAATCTTTTTAGGATCGATGCCCGCCTGTTCGGCATAGTACGTCTTCGTGAGCACCGACAGCATCGACATCGGCGAGCGGCAGGTCGACGCGTGCGGGATCAGTTCCGGGTAGAACTTCTCCATGAAATTCACCCAGCCCGGCGAGCACGAGGTGATCATCGGCAGCGGGCCTTCCTTGAGCCGCGTAAGGAACTCATGCGATTCCTCGATGATCGTCATGTCGGCGCCTAGGTCCGTGTCAAACACGCGGTCAAATCCCAGGCGACGCAATGCCGTGACCATTTGCCCCGTGGCAGCCGTGCCACCAGCCAGCCCGAAGCCCTCGCCGATCGCGGCGCGGATCGAGGGAGCCGTCTGCACTACCACATGCATTTTCGGATCGGCCAACGCGTCCCACACCGGACGATCGCCGCGCTGTTCGAGAAAAGCGGCCGTGGGGCAGACGTTGATGCATTGCCCGCACTGGATGCAGACCGAGTCGTCCATATTGGCCATGTGCGCCGGCCCGACGACGGTCTCGAACCCCCGGCCATGTTGGCTCAGGTTGTAGACGCCCTGAATCTCCGCGCAGACGCGGACGCACCGGCCACAAAGAACGCACTTTTCGCTGTCGCGGACCACGGAGCGGCTCGATTTCTCCAACGGGAACCGCTTTCGTCGCCCCTCGAAGTGCCGCTCGCGAACGCCCATCGCGTAGGCCAAGTTCTGCAGTTCGCAGTGACCGTCCCGCTCGCACGTCTGACAATCCATGTTGTGATTGTCCAAGAGCAATTCGACGATGTCGCGGCGGGCGCGGCGGATTTCGGGCGAATTGGTCTGCACCTCCATCCCTTCCCAAACCTGCGAACTGCACGCGGCCATGTAGTAGCCCATGCCCTTGACGTCGACGATGCAGACGCGGCAAGAGCCGGCCAAGCTAAGATCGGGATGGTAGCACAGCCGCGGGATGCGGATACCCAGCGTTTCCGCCGCCTCCATGATCGTCGTTCCGGCGTCGACCTCGATCGGCGTGTCATCGATGGTCAGAGAGATCTTCTTTTCCCTAGCCATGGTCATATTCCCATTGCGTTCTCTCGATAGCCGGCGGCTAACAGCCGCCGGGGATTCGACTGATGAAGAGGGCTCCCGACAGCATTATCCGAACCTGCCGCCATGTTCAATTATCATCTGACGGACAAGCTGCCGACTCTCGTCGCTAAGCGACTGCGTCGGAATGGTAAAGTAGCTCCCTTTAGCTACAAAGAATAGCCACGCTTCGGGGAAAGTCCAGACCTCGGTAATGCCCCGCCACGAAAGCTGAACTCGGCCGAGATCGCTTTCCGTCGATATCCCCGCGTCGGACAAGTCAAAGGTGGCCATAGGCGCCGCCATTTGCCGCAAGGTCGCCAAAGCACGATGGCGATTCACAAAATAGAACGAGCACTCGAGAAGCAAGAGGACTGCGAGCGCCGTGCCGAAGGCCGGGACATACCACGAGGACTCGCCAATGCTCAGCAGGTAGAGGAACAGCGCCGCCATAGCCGCCGCGGCCGAAAACCCTCGCCATCCAACGTAGCGAACCCAGAATCGCATCGCCGTGCGTTTGACGAGCGCTTCGCTGTAGCTGGCTTGAACTCGCACGGCGGCCCCCTCACTCTTGGCGCACTGCGCTGTCCAAAAACGCGTTGTGGTGCAGGCGTCCCGCCTGCACGGGCGTGACAGCTGCACCACAAACACACCGAATCTCGTCTTGAACGACCGTCTCGGCTTAACGCTTCGAGAACTGAGTCCCGCGGCGGGCGCCACGAAGACCGTACTTCTTTCGCTCTTTCATTCGGCCATCGCGAGTCAAGAGGCCGGAGTCGCGGAGCCCGATGGCCGTCTGGTCATCCATCTTCTTCAATGCGCGAGCAATACCCAACTTGCAGGCGTCGGCCTGGCCGGTGATGCCGCCGCCATCGACGCGAATCACGACGTCAAGCTGACTGCGCTTGCCGGTCTGATCCAACGGGGCAACGACCGAGTTTTGCTGACGGATATTGGCGAAGTACTCTTCCAACTTGCGGCTGTTGATCTTGATCTTGCCGTCGCCGGGGCGAATGCGCACCCGGGCGATCGAGGTCTTCCGCCGGCCCGTGCCGAGAGTATCGTTACTGGTGACGACTGCCATAGGGGATTAGTCCTTGACTCCGAGTTCCTTGACTTCTGGCAACTGGGCCTGATGGGGATGTTCGCTGCCGGGGTAGATCTTCAGCTTGTCCAGGGTCTTGAAGGCCAGCCGGTTCTTCGGCAGCATACGGCGCACCGCCTCGCGGAGAATTGTCTCCGGCCGGCGAGCCAACCGCTTTGCGGCGTTCTCGGTATGCTGACCGGGGTGGCCAGTGTACCAAGCGTATTCCTTCTGCTCCCACTTCGAGCCCGTGAAAACCACCTTGGCGGCGTTGATCACGACCACGTAGTCGCCGTTGTCGACGTGCGGGGTATAGGTGGGGCGATTCTTGCCCATCAGGACCATCGCCAAGTCGCTCGCCAAACGCCCAACCACCTTGTCGCTGGCGTCGACGAGCCACCACTTCTGCTCGACCTCGCTGGGCCGGGCCATGTAGGTTTTCATCTGCTGCATATCTCTACTCGCACGACTTACGCGATTACGGGAAACTCATAGTTTAGCGGCTCGACCGCCGGCTGGCAAGGCGGCCCCAACCCTCAGCCCGTTGTTTTTTGTCGCGGACTGCAGATCAGTCGCTCCACCCCACGGCCAGGGCCACCCGCAACATTCATAGGTACTGCTTTCGACGAAACCTCGCACCGTCCCGCCAATTATGTCGCCACACCCGGCGTTTCGACTTGACAGCCACAGCAACTTGTGGCCATATCATCTTTATTACCAATGACTTACCGTCTAATGCGGACGAGCAGCGGGCACGAAGGAGCCTTTCGGCGAAGCTATCCTACGGTGATTCGAAAGTCTCCTCCGCCCCCTTGCAACAAGACATACCGACAAGGGTGATCTCGAATGCGAATTCGTTTGGACTACGGTCGAACGGGCCTCGAAGTAGACCTGCCGGACCGGAATCTGGTAGGCGTTCTGCGCTGTCCAGAAAGCAAACCGCTGGCCGATCCGGCCGCGGCCGTGCGCCAGGCGTTGCAGCAGCCGACCGGCGCCCCCTCCCTGGCGGAACTGGCCCGAGGACGTCGCAACGCCTGCATTGTCGTAAGCGACGTCACTCGCCCCGTCCCGAACCGGGTTCTGCTGCCACCGATCCTCGATACGCTCGAGGCCGCCGGCATTCCCCGCAGCAACATCACGATTCTTGTGGCCACCGGCCTGCATCGCCCAAACTTGGGCGACGAACTGGTCGAGATGCTCGGCCCCGACATTCCTAAGAACTACCGCATCGAAAACCACGATGGCCGCCGCCTCGACAAGCACACGTTCCTCGGCAACACCGCCAATGGCACGCCCGTCTGGGTCGATTCGCACTACGCCACGGCCGACCTGAAAATCCTTACCGGCCTGATCGAGCCGCACTACATGGCCGGCTTCTCCGGCGGACGGAAGGCGATTTGCCCCGGTATTTCCGCTTTCGAGACCGTCGGTGCCTGGCACGGCCCAGCGTTTCTCGAACACCCCAACGCGCGCAACGGCTGCATCCACGGCAATCCGGTCCACGAGGAGAGCACCGCGATCGCCCGCATGGCCGGCTGCGACTTCATCGTCAACGTCGTAATCAACGCCCAGCGGCAGATTCTCAACGTCGTGGCCGGCGACATGGAAGCGGCCTTTCTCGAAGGCGTCGCCTTCGCCCGTCGCCACGTCACCGCCACGCTGCCCGAGCCTGTCGACATCGTCGTCACGACGTCGGCCGGCTATCCGCTCGACGCCACGTTCTACCAATCGGTCAAGGGAATGGTCGGGGCGTTGGGCGTCGTCAAGCAGGGCGGGACCATCGTGCTCGCTGCCAGCCTCAGTGAAGGCATCGGTGGCCCTGAGTTCCAACGCCTCTTCCGCGACTACCC
>JAJFUI010000088.1 GCA_021372555.1 Planctomycetaceae bacterium
CAAGCCCCTGACAAGTCAAGGGCTTATGCGATGTCGTGCGACACAGAGCGTCGAAATGCCATAATTGCCAGCGGAGAGGACAGGATTCGAACCTGCGGACCAGTTTCCCGGTCACCGATTTAGCAAACCGGCGCTTTCGACCACTCAGCCACCTCTCCCACAGGGCAGTTCCGGACGAACTCCCGTTCCCCGGGCTCGCGCTCAGGCGAAGCCGAAAGGAACGTGAACAATTCTAACCCCAAAAACCGGGCGCGTAAAGCCGTCCGGGAGCCCGGGGAAATTGGTCGGCAGTTCCCCGCCGGAGGGGAACCGGTCTGGCGGGGCGCCCGCTCTCTCAGATGATCGCCGCAACCGGAAAATCCCGTTTGTCGCGTCCCACGTCGCTGCCAGTTTCCGAAAATTGCTCGCGGATGTCGATGAACTCTTGTTCGTGTGCAAGGAACGCTCTCACCATGACCGGATCAAAACGCTTGCCGCTACGTTCCACGATCATGTCCCGAGCCTTCTGGTGGCTGTATGCCTCCTTGTAGATGCGTCGCGATGTCAGCGCATCGTACACATCAGCCAGCGTCATGATCCGGGCGGACAGCGGGATGGCGTCGCCCAAAACCCCGTGCGGATAGCCGCGACCGTCATATCGCTCATGATGTCCCAGGGCAATGTCCCTCGCCATCTCCAGGAAGGGCGTGCCAGGGTATCGTTCCAACGCTGCCTCGATCGTCGCGGCGCCCTGCACCGTGTGCTTCTTCATGATCTCGAACTCGTCGGCCGTCAGCGGTCCAGGCTTCAGCAATATCCCATCCGGTATCGCCACCTTGCCGATGTCGTGCAGCGGGCTCGTCTGATAGACCAAATCCACGTACTCGTCATCCACGGCGTACGGGTTCCCCGGCTCTTGCTGCAAATGCCTGGCGATCACTCGGCAATAGCCGCGAACTCGTTCCAAATGGTCGCCGGTCTCGGCGTCGCGTGACTCGGCCAACTTCGCCATCGCGAAGATGGTCATGTCGCGCGTTTCAAGACCGATAATTCGGCGCCCGATGTTAACGCGCAGAATGAGTTCCGCTGGATTGAACGGCTTGTGAATGTAGTCGTCGGCGCCCGCGCGGAGTCCCTCGACGATTTCTTCTGGCTGAGTCTGCCCGGTGAGAATGATGAAGTAAATGTAACGGGCAAACTGTCCCGATCGGACGGCTCGACACAGTTCGACGCCATCCATTCGCGGCATTTTCCAATCGGAAACCACCAAGCGATGCTCACCGCAACAAAGGATGTCCATCGCTTCGCGCCCGTCCTGCGCTGTCGTCACCTCGTAGCCGGCGTATTGAAGCGTTTGCGCGGCCGCACGGCGGGCGATCGGCTCGTCGTCCACGACCAAAACGTTCATGCCTGTGCCCTTGCTAATGCCCATCGTCTACCTGCACGAACTTTTCATCTGTTGCCGTAGTTGGGGAATGAATCCGAGGCAACGCTGCATCTCCCACCGAAGCTGCTCAGCAAGCATCCCCACCTCGGGCAAATCGTTGGCTTTGCCCGCTGCTTCAATGTCTGCGGCCAGTCCGCGGACGCGCTCCGCCGCCATGGTCCCGGCCGCGCCTTTCAGCGCGTGGGCCAACTCCACCGCCCCTCGCACGTCATCTTCTTCGATGCGTTTGCTGACCTCATTCACCAAGTGCGGCAGATCCGTTTCGAAGTCCGCAAGAAGATTTTCCACAAAGTCGATGTTTCCCAAACAGCGGGCAAAGAGCGCGCCGCCGTTGATGGGTTCGATCTCGCCATCTGACGTTGGCGTTTCGTCGGCCGAGTCGATAGCTTGTGTCGTCTTCGCGCTCGTCTGCGCCGTCAGGGCTTGCGTAATCGCCTGCAAAAGCGATTCGGGCTCAAACGGTTTTCCGAGATAGCCGTCCATGCCCAGTTGCAAACAGTGCTCTCGATCGCCTTTGATCGCGTTGGCCGTCAGCGCGATAACCGGCAGGTGACCGGGTAGCGCTCCCCGACGCTCCATGTCGCGAATCCGCCGGGTGACTTCGATTCCGTCCATCTCCGGCATTTGGCAGTCCATCAGCACCACATCAAATCGCTCACTCTGCACAGCCGCTAGAGCTTGCAGCCCATTGTCCACCGCCTTGCACTCGATGCCATTGCGACGCAACACTTCCTCGGCATACATGCGGTTTACCGCGTTGTCTTCGGCCAGCAAGATGTGACGCCCCTTGAGATGGCGGTTTCGCTCATTTTCGTTCGCCTTGGCCGTATTCGGGTGGTTGTTGGCACTTGCCCGTTTGCCGTTGGCTGACCGGAGCGGCACAACAAACCAGAACGTCGAACCTCGGCCGGGCTGGCTTGTGACGCCGATCTGCCCGCCCATCAGCTCCACCAGGTTCTTGCTGATCGCCAGGCCCAGCCCCGTGCCTCCGTATTTTCGAGTCGTGGAAGAATCGGCCTGAGAGAACGACTTAAAGAGCCGACCCATCCGGTCCTGGGGAATGCCGATACCGGTGTCAGACACCTCGAACCGCATCGCCGGCTCGCCTGACGCGAGGTCCGTTGTGGCAACTTTCAAAGAGACCTCGCCTGCCTCAGTAAACTTGATGGCGTTGCCGACCAAATTGATCAGAACCTGTCGCAACCGGACGTCGTCCCCTTGAACCGTACGGCGTGCCGGCAAAGCAACGCTGCTGACAAGGCAAAGCCCCTTCTTGCTGGCCTCCGCCGTCATCGCGTCGACGGTTTCTTTCACTACCGTTTCCGGATCAAACTCGCGTTCGTCAAGTTCCAGTTTGCCTGCCTCGATCTTGGAGAAGTCCAGGATGTCGTTAATCAGGGTCAGGAGCACTCGCCCGCTGGTGTGGCAAGCCTCGACGAAGCTGCGCTGCCGGTCATCGAGACCAGTCTCACGGAGCAGTTCTGTCATGCCGATCACGCCATTGAGCGGTGTCCGAATCTCATGGCTCATCTTGGCCACGAACTCGCTCTTTGCTTGAGCCGCCTGTTCGGCGAGGCGGTTGGACTGCTCCAACGCTCGATTCGATGCCTCCATCGCGCCGGCGTACGTTTGCAGTTTCTCTTCGGCGCGTATCCTCTCGGCGATCTCAATGGACATGCTTTCATTAGCATGCGCCAACTGAGCGGTGCGTTCTTGAACTTGCCGCTCCAACCCCTCCTGTGTCTGAGATATCGTCTCGGCCATGGCGTTAAACGACTCGGCCAGTGTTCCCAATTCGTCATCGCCACGGTAATGGCAACGTGTCGAAACTTGGCCTGCAGCCATCTGTCGCGTCGCCCGCGTCAGTTCGTGAAGCGGATGCATGCCGCGCCGCGCCATGTACACGACAATCCCGACCAGAAGCAAGGAGAAGAAAGCTGTGACGAAAAACGTGCTCTGGAACATTTCCCGGCCGCTCTGATTCGCCAATCCGCATGGAATGCCCACGCGGAACTCGCCCCATGGCTGTCCGTGAACGCTGATCGGCGCGCGGAACTCGCAAAATCTGAACCCTCGATCGATTCGCTGCAACATGCCGACAGACTCACCCAACGGTTTCGGCGGCTCGCTTTTGGTCTTCGCCCGAATCGGGTCCGAATGCGCCGGAATGAAGCCGTCGCTGTTGATCACATAACTGTAGTAGATGTCGCTGTTCTGCTGGAATGCTTTCAATATCTTGACCACGTTGCGGTCGAAGAACAGATCGTACTCCGTTCTGTAGCGGTACAAGCCGCCATCATTGATCGCCTCATAGCGCGAGCCGAAGAGTGCCTCCCGATCGAACAGCCCGTTGTCGACGGCCTTCTCCAGGATGTACGCCGTAATCTGGGCGCCCAAAAGCGCGTTTTGGCTGCCGAGGTTCTCATAATCGGCTTGCCTTCGCAGATACGACCGCGCGCCAATCGCCGTCCCCAGCACTACGGCCAGGATTAGCATGCCCGCAATCAAATGTACCGTTAGTCGTCGGGTCATGGCTCAGTCGTTGGAAACAAAGATGGCATCATGTGGCGTCTTTTCTTCGCAGCGAATGCCCAGCCGTGCGGCGGCGCCCCGGCTGATCATCGGTATGCCGCGCTGCGGTTTCACAATCGGCAGCGAGCCCGCGGGCGTCCCGCGAAGAATTCGAATCGCGTAGTCGGCGGCTTTCGCCCCGTATTCTTGTCCGCACTTCACAACGCCCACGAGCAACCCGTCGCGAATCTCAAAATCGTGAAACGCGATCGTTGGGATAGTCACGTGGCGGCTCGTCCAGGCCGCAACCTCGGCTGGATTCACGTTGTCTCTCGATCCCGGCCTCTTGAGCGCCTGGTAAGAACGAATCACAATCGCGTCCACCGACCGATTAAGCCGAGCGATGACCTTCTTCCACTGATCGAAATCGTCGGCCATGTACCACTCGTCGACCTCAACACCAAGCCGCTCCTGCCTCATGAAGCCCAACGCAAGCACCGACGTGCTGTCGTGGCAACTCAGCACGGCAATCCGCTTGATTGGCCAGAGCCGGGCAGCCAGCGCCAGGGACTGTTTGAAGTGCGGACGCTCGATGATGCCCGTCACGTTGGCAGCCGGATACCCGTATCTCGACGGGTCAGCGTCCACGCCGGTAAACACGATCGGCAATCGAGTGTTCACGTAAAACGCTGCAAAATACTGCTGCGCATCGTCATCGGCCGCAATGACGACATCCGGACGGTACTCCTCAAGCTGCCTTCTCGCTCGCCGTCCCGCGTCGATTTTCCAGGCCTCATCTGTGTGGCGTTTCGCGTCCATGTAAAAGATGCACAGATCGATTCCCGTACCGCGCAGACTTGATCGCACCCCCTCGGTCACCGTATCGACCCAGGGATACCCTTCGTGGTAGCTGTGAACGAGCAACACCCGGCGTCCCACTAGCCCGGCGTGCGGAATCGTGGGCGGCAAGGGGCTGGCCGGCAACGTCGCCGGGCCATCGGCTGGCAGCCTCGGCGGAAGTTGTTCGTGGCAGGCGACCCACGGCAAGAATGCCACCGCAAGGACCGCCGCCAGCAGCCACGCCATCTCATATCTTCGCGGCCACCAAGAGCGCAGGGCAGGCCGACTTACTCGCGTCTCCCCCTCAACGGGCGAAGGCACGCATTGTTCTTTCATGACGATCACACACCGAATATCACTGATGTCCTTTTTCGCCGACGACAAGCCATGCTCGCTGCGGCCAGCGCCGGCAAGACCCCGGGGTGGGCTTATAGCAAGCCTACGTTATAGATCGCCGCCGCAAAGCTTTCCGGCTGCTCATCCCCCTAGCGCCTCCGCCGGGCAACCTCGTCGGGAGCATCGCCACGTCGTGACGCATGCATCGGTTGGAGAAACCTTAGCGGTTATCCGGCCGGCAGCCTGACGTCCGCCGGCAGAGCATGGCCCCATGTAAGGGCCGAAACACGATTAGAGCGGCAATGCTCTGGAGCATCGCCGAATGGCAACCACCCGTCCGCGGAGTCCCCTTGACGCGCGGCCCCCGCAACGGGTATACAAACAGGTCTTGGCCCCGTCGTCTAGAGGCCTAGGACACTGGCCTTTCACGCCGGCAACACGGGTTCGAATCCCGTCGGGGTCACTAGGTTCATCCGCAGCTTACTGGCAGCGTTGCTTTTGGAGCTGCCATCAACAGCGGCTGCTTACTGCGCCGCTTCTAGCCGCAACGGCACGTCTCGCTGCTGCCCACCGCGGATTACCGCAATAGTGACCTGATCGCCAGGCTGTTTCGATTCGACCGCGTCCAGGAAGTCGTCGGCCGTCTTGATGGGCCGGCCGTCGACGCCGACGATCATATCTGCCGTTGACACGTTAACCGTCTGATATGTCGTAACAAAGGGGCCCTGACGCTTCTCGTGCTTTTCAAGTTTGGGGCCCTGTAGCCCCGCACGCTCCGCAGGACCGCCCGGCACCAGTGTCAGAATCAGAAGACCTCGCTCGGTCTGGTAGACCCGGGCGATCCCAGTCTCGGGTCGGCGGACGTGACCGTTCTGAATCAGTTGCGGCACAATCCGCGCAATCGTGTTGACCGGTATCGCGAATGCCACGCCGGCGCTCGATCCCGTCTTGCTGGCAATGGCGGTGTTCATACCGATCATGCGAGCATGACTGTCCAAGAGCGGTCCACCGGAGTTGCCTGGGTTGATCGCGGCGTCGATCTGGATGATCGACTTCAGGCTGCGGCGCCCTCGCTTCGTCGGCAGCGAACGGTCGAGACTGGAAATGATCCCCGTGGTCAGCGTTCGTTCCAACCCGAACGGATTCCCGATCGCGAACACTCGCTGGCCAACCAGAAGGCTCGTCGAACTGCCAAAGGTAACCGGGAAAAGCGATTCCGGCGGGGCCTCGATCCGCAGAACAGCCACGTCGGTGTCGGCATCGCCGCCCACAAGCCGTGCGTCGTACGTCTTCCCGTCGAACAGCGTCACATGAATCTCCCTCGCGCCGTCAACCACGTGGAAATTGGTCAACACGTGGCCTAACCGGTCGATGACCATGCCGCTCCCCTCGCCCTCGGAGATGAGCTCAAACATCAGGAAACGATCGCCGGAAAGCCCCTTCGTGTTGATGTTGACCACGCTCCGGTTCGTCTGCTGATAGACGAACACGTTGACCTGCTCGTCGGGGGTCAACGATTCAATCGCTGGTGCGGCAGCCGGCGCAGCGGCGACCGGCGGAGTCCATTGGCCGGGCGCGGCCGGCGTCTCTTGGGCCGAGGAGTAGGCGCCGCCCAACGGCAACCCTCGCCACCCGAACGCCACAACGCCGCCCGATAATGCCGACAACACGCAAAGTAGGAATATTCGTCTCATGGGAGTGTTGACATCCCGCTTGGCTGCTTGAACCCAGGCCCCGGTTGACATTCGCTCCCGCGTCGGGCCACGACAGCTGGCAGTATACCGGGATTCTCGCTGCCGAGCGACCCGGCGTTACGGCTCTAGCGGGGCCTGTGCAATTCCCCCGTAGCATTTCGGCACAAAACGAGGCAAAATGCTTCCGATAACCACCTCTTCTCCGGCCGCTAGGCGAATGAGCCTTGCGACGACCAATCGCGATTCCGACTCTCCATTTCGCGCGCACAGTCGCCACAAGGCCTTACACAGACAAAGTTTAGGATGCAAGCGACGAGACAATGTTGTCCCGCAATGGGGCAGACCAAAAATGACCCAACCGGTGCCCCTCCTTTTTTCGCCGCGGCATCCAGCTTGCTTAACTGGGTAATTTAGTGCAATGGCGGCGATTTTGATTGGCAAACCATCTCTGGGTTGGCTAGAATAGTTCTAGCTGTTTTTGCGCACCGCCGGGGCGGATGCCGGGGAGCGTTGTGGCCATAAATACGGAAATCTTGTGCGCCGTGGGCCTGCTTCGGAAGGCGGCCTCTCACTGTGCGCGTTCATTATGACTTGCCGGAGCTGCGAAGCCATGTCCAACAGATGTCTTGCCCGAGGAATCGTCTTATCAGCGGCGATGATTGCTGCCGGCGCGCTACTGTGCGGGCTCGCTGTAGCGGCCGACAAGGCCTCGCCGACCGCCAAGGTGGACGCGTTCTCGGCGTCCAACGGCACAAGCTATGTGGCGATCAGCCTCAAGGCAAACGACCTCACGCCGCCTGCTACCCCTCGCGATATCGTGGTCTTGTTCAACACGTCTGCCAGCCAGACTGGAGAGTTGCGAACCAAGGCCATCGACGCGCTCAAGTCGCTGCTGGCGGGTCTTCCAGCCGGGGACCGCGTCCGGCTAGTCGCCCTGGATCTCGCCGCCGTGCCGCTGACCAAGACATTTGTCGCTCCCAACAGCAAGGAAATGAGCGAAGCCCTGACAGCGTTGGACCTTCGCACTCCGCTCGGCGCCACCGACATGGGCAAGGGCCTGGCCACCGTGCTCGAAAGCTTCCAGGGCCAGTCCGGGCGCGGCCGCGCAGCCGTCTTTATTGGTGACGGCCGTAGCCGGGCAAACCTGATTGGCACCGAGGACTTCCGCAGGCTTAGCGGTCACTTGGCAGAAGCCCATATTCCTGTCAGCAGCTACGCCATCGGCGTGAATACCGATTTTCAACTGCTCGGCGCACTGGCCGTTCAGAGCGGCGGCACGCTGATTCCCGACGCCGACAGCCTCAAGGGCCAAGACGCCGGCCGCCGTTTGGGCGATGCGGCCAAGGCCGCTGTCCTGTGGCCAACCTCGGTCACGTGGCCGGCCCAGCTAACCGAGGTCTTTCCGAAGCAATTGCCGCCTCTCCGAGCAGATCGCGAGACTGTCGTGTTGGGAACGCTCAAGGCCAACGCCCCACTAACGATTCAGGTCACAGCAGAAAACGGGGCCGGACCAGAGAAGCTTGAGTTTGCGGTGCCTGCCGGCACGTCCGCCGATGGGAACAGTTTCTTGGCTTCGCTCGTCGAGCAGGCACGCGCCGACGGCGGCCTGACCTTGCCGCTCGTGGGCTCTAACACCCTTACGGAGGCCCGTCAGGCGTTCGTCTCCGGTGTCAGCGGACTAAACCGGCTCGCACGCGAGGCAATGATTGCTGGCAATGTCGCCGGCGCAAAGCAGCTTATTGCCGAGTCGCTCCGCCGCGATCCCAACGACAGCGAGGCATTGGCCCTTCAAGACGCTGTGGCAAGGCGGGAAAAAGCCCCCGTTGCAAGGGCTGACTCGCAGCAAGCCGAACGTCCGGCCGCCGAAGTGATTCCGCCGCCGCCCGCGCCGAAGGGTGCCCCGGCGAGCAAGAACGGCGATCTCGACCTGGTCGGCGCCGAGCCGCCCGCCGGCGCGCTGACCGAAAGCTTTGAGCGGGACCGCCAAATCGTCCGTCAACAAGTCGACATAGACGTGCGAAACGTCCTCAACAGGGCCCGGTCCCTGATGACCACTGACCCCGATCTTGCCTCGCAAGAACTCAAGCTCTTGCTGGAAAACGTCCGCCAGCGGCCGGAATTGGATCCCGACGTTCGCGACCAATATGTCGAACGGATTCAGTCCGCGCTCATGGAAACGGCTCGTCGCCGGGTCGAAGTCGAACAAGCCAGGCAGCAGCGGATGGAGAATGCCGCCGCGGCCCGCGAACGGCTCCTGGCAGCCGACACCTTGCTCCGCAATCAAGACAAAGTGAAGCAGATGATGGAGCGGTACAACGCTTTGCTTAGCGACGGCAAGTTCCACACCGGCGAGGATGTGGCCACCCAAGCGCAGCAGGTCGCAGCCAATACGGCCGCGCCAGTTCAAGGCGAACTTTTCGCCCGCACGCTTGGCTACTACCGCGACATCATGGCTGTTCGCGAGGCCCGCCAGAAGGGCGTCGTCGATACGCTCTATCAGTCTGAACTGTCTCAAGTGCCGTTCCCGGACAACCCGCCGATCGTCTACCCGGATCCGGAATGGTGGCAGCAGATGAGCATCCGCCGCAAGGAACAGTGGGGCGCGGTCGATTTGGCAAAACAAGGAATTGCCGAGAAGCGAATCAACGAAGCGCTCAAGTCGCCAACCCAACTTGAGTTTGTCGATACCCCGTTGACCGACGTGATCGACTACCTCAAGGACCTCCACAAGATCGAGATTCAGCCCGACACCAAGGCGTTGAGCGACGCAGGCATCGACACAAGCACGCCGATCACCAAGAACCTCAAAGGCATTAGCCTTCGGTCGGCGCTTCGATTGCTGCTCAAGGAGCACGGCCTCACCTATCTGATCCGCGACGAGGTCCTTCTGATCACCACGCCTGAAGAGGCCGACAATCAGCTCATCACCAAGGTCTATCCGGTCGCTGACCTAGTCATTCCTATTCCTCCGCCGGGCTCCATGGGCGCAATGGGCGGCATGGGCATGATGGGCGGCGGTATGAATGGCATGGGCGGCGGCATGGGTGGCATGAGCGGTGGCATGGGCGGCATGGGAGGCGGCATGGGCGGCGGCATGGGCGGCGGCATGGGTGGCGGCATGTGGAACGTCCCACCAGAGGTCATTAACAAGGCCCCGGCCCGCGGCTTCCAGGCGTTTTCCGTCAACGACGACCTGAACGTTCTCGACAAGTCCGCCAGCGTCAACAAGCCCGCCGCACCCCGCAGTGCGCAAGTCGCTCCCAAGGCCGACACTCGGCCCGCCAAAATCGAGATCGAGATTCCGAAAGGCGCGAATCCTGAGACGGTTTGGGAGCAATACTTCGCGAAAAATCAGCCGCAACCCAAGGCCGTCCGCCAACAGGCCCGCGAATTGGTCAACAAGCAGAAGTTCGACCACGTGATCGCCCTGATCGGCGCGGCCCTGCGGCATCAACAAGCTCAGCCCTGGATGTACGAAGGGCTGGCCCTGGCGCTGGACGCCGCCGGACGACCGAAAGCCGACGTCGAGCGTGCTCTGATGTCCGCAGTCGAGTTCGCGCGAAGCGCGCCGGACTTGATGTACATCGGCACCTACTTGGCCCGGCTCGGATTGAACCAGAGGGCCGTCCAGGTTTATCGCCAAGCCGCCGCCGTCGATCCTATCCGGCCGGAGGCATACATGCTGGGGCTTAACGCCGCCAGAGCGACCAACGATCTCGACGCCCTGAAGTGGGCCAGCCTGGGCATCCTAAGCCAAGCCTGGCCCAAGGAGCAGACCAAGGTCTGGCAAACCGGCGTCGGCGTCGCTAACGAAGTCCTAGACAGGTTGCGCAAAGAAAAACGCACGGCGGAAGCCGACGCTTTCCAGACGGCCATGAACGAGGCCCTGCGCCGCGATTGCATCGTTCGCGTCGACTACACCGGCGAGGGCGAGATTGATCTGATGGTCGAGGAGCCCAACGGCACCGTTTGCTCACTCCGAAATCCTCGAACCACCGCAGGCGGCATTTTCCTCGGCGATGACATTCGCCAAGCCGGCGGCGACAAGTTTGGCGGTCACGGCCAAGACTACGTCTGCCCCAAAAGCTTCAACGGCAAATATCGCGTCCTCGTAAGGCGCGTCTGGGGAAATATCACTGCCGGAAAGGTGAACGTCGAGGTCGTCAACAATTTCAACACCAACAATTCGCTCGCCGTCCGCAAACGCATCGCGTTGGACAAAGACCAGGCGGCCATCGAGTTTGAAATGAAGACAGGCCGCCGAACCGAGCCGCTTTCGCAGGCTCAAGTCGCGACCGCCGCCGAGTCCGTGCTCGGCATGAACCGGCAGATTATCGCCCAGCAAGTGGCAGCGGCAATCGATCCCCAGGCGATGGCCGGAATGGCGGTTGCCCGCGGCGCCAACGTCGTCAACGCCGATAGCACCGAGGGCGGATCGTCATCGGGCGGAAATGTGAATCCGCTATTCCCATTCTTCCGTGGTGGCGCAGTCGGCTATCAACCGGTGATCACCGTGCTGCCCGAAGGAGCGTCACTCAGCGCCATGGCTGTTATTTCGGCCGATCGCCGCTACGTCCGCATCAGCGCCTCGCCCATGTTCTCGGGCATCGCCAAAGTTGACACGTTCAACATGGCTAGCGGCAGCACCGGGACGAGCAGCGGCGGCACCGGTGGGCAAGGCTACGGCGGCCTATCCGGCGGCAACGGCGTGTTCTAACGAAGACATTCCGGCCAAGCCGAAAGCGACGCGATCCTAGCGCAGCGTCACTTGACGCGCACTAAGCCCGGGTAGGCGTCCAGGTCGAGTGGCTCGAACAATTTCGCCCGCCACCGCTCGACGGCGATAGCGCCCATCACGGCGTTGTCGGTGCAGAGTCGAAGCGGAGCGATGTGCAGTTCGAACCCTCGCTGTTCAGCTTCCTGCTGGAGTCGCTCTCGAAGCAGACTGTTGGCAGCCACACCGCCACCCACGCACAAGGTGCGCATGTCGGTCCGCTCGAGCGCGGCGATCGACTTGCCTACCAGACACTCAACTGCGGCCTCCTGAAAACTCGCGCACAGGTCCGCCACGACCTGCCGCGGCAAATCCCGCGCGCCCGGAAGACTGGGCACTGAACTGGCTGACACTTGCCGGGCAGCGTCGACCTCGGAACTCCGCCTTTCTGACCTCTGCCCT
>JAJFUI010000261.1 GCA_021372555.1 Planctomycetaceae bacterium
TTGCCCAATACAAAAAGGCCAGGACGCTGGCCATTCGGCAGCATCAAGCGGCGTTGGCCGAGGAACTGGGGGCACGGGTCGCCAGACAGGCGGCTAGTCTGCCGTGACGCCGTCGTCTGAATCGCGGAACGCGTAGGTCGAATAGACCGTCAGGCTCATCGGGGCAAGCCGGTCTTTCAATGTCGGCGCCGCGGCCGTCAGACGAAAGTCCGCCTCGGGATTGATCTTTAGATCGGCGCGATCGCGCAGCGATTGGTTCATGCTGTAGCGATGCAGCCGGCAGGCGTTCGTCAGACCCCTGAACCGGAAGGACGCGTCAAAAGGTTCTTCGGCGTGGTTGATCACCAAAAGCGTGACGTTGCCCTTGGGGCTGCGGAGGGCGGCGGCAAAGACGCGGGGCCACTTGCCGATTCGGCCGCCGTCGACGGTGCAACGGAAGACGTCGGAGTGCTTGGCGGTGAACCGCGAGAGCAGGCCGATCAGGTAGTAGGTGTTCGGGTGCGGGGTATAGTGGCCCAGCAGCTTTTTCGCCTTGGGGTCCCAGGTGTCAATGAACTGCCACTGGCCGTCGAGATCGCCGCGATTGAGGAAGCTCCATCGGTTGAACCCATCGGCCCCGGCGGCGATGCGGCGGACGATGAGCGTGGTGTCCTGGAACGCCGAGGCGTAGCTGCCCGGTGCGGGACTGTTGGCGCCCCAGCCGTTGGCCATCGTGCCGACTTCGGACATGAACAATGGCTTTCCCTGCTTGTGCGCCCAAGCGGCCCAATCCGCCGTGGTCTTGTCGAACCAGGCCATGTTGTTCTGTTTCCCCAGCCAGTCGAGCGTCTCGTCGTAGGTGTGAAAATCGTACGCGCCGAGCAGGTCGATAAAGTCGAAGCGTTCGGGCTGCAAGACTGGCACCGCGTCGGTCATGTCGGGCCGAAGCGGCGGCACCCCGGCCACGACGTCGGGACCGGAAAGCGGGATGCCGAGCCCCCGGGCGTCCAAGGCTTTTCGGACGGCCGCCAGAGCGGGCCGCATCGGCACCGAGCGGTTCGGGTAGATTTTCCACCATCCGTTGGGTTCGTTGCTGATGCAAAGCCAGCGGATACAGGTGTAGCCTTTCCGCTTAACCAGGTGATTGACTAGGGTGGCGATACCTTCGGCAAAGTCCTCGGTCGACTGCGGCGCGCTGTGGATGCGGCCGGCTTCGTCATCACGCCACTGTGGAACGGTGTTCCAGCGGACGTTTGCCCACATCTGCTGCAGAAAGACGTCGGCGTGGTTTTTTTCGCACCAGTCGAGGATGCGATAGAGAATTCGCATTTCGGGATTGTCGAAACTGAAGCGGCCGCGCTCCGGCTCGTAGACGCGCTGCTCGATCTCGACGCGGTTCCAATCGAAGCCGAGCCACCGGGCGTGGCGATCGATCTGTCGCCAGGCGACGTCGTCTTCAGCCGGCGGGTAGGCGCCCCAGCCGCTGCCGCCGTGGCTTTTGTTGCCGAAGACAGGGTGCGGCGTCTCGGAGTACAGGATGGGCGTTTCGATGGCGTGCCACGAGGCGCCGATGCCGCCGCGCATTGTGTTGACGATGGTTGCCGTATCGACGGTAACCGACACTGGGGCAACGTTGGCGGCCACGCAAAGCGATGGCGAGAGTAACACGACGGCAAGGAGCAGGCAGGAAGCTTTCATGGCGGGCACTTTGGGTGGCGAGAACGGCGGCGGGAGGCTCCGCGGGGTCCCGGCATTATAAACGACGGGTGACTTTGCGACAGGCGGGAGCACAGGTTGTGATCGAAACCACCCGATGGGGTGGATTCCCGGCCTGCCTCAGTCTCTTTTTTTTACCAAATTGGCCGGTTCGGGAGATTTTTACTGGGTTGCAGGCTTGACATTTTTTTCACCGGATGATTCACTAGGTGCATGGAGTTCCATACCCTAGGGATGTGGCGCTCCTAGACTCGATTCGCGGACCGGACACCTTTTTTCGATGGGATGCGATCACAGGGTGGCCGTTTAGTAGACGGCAGCGACTTTTCAGTGTGACGCACAAATGAGGAAGCCGGAAAGGAGGTCCTTTTCAGGCAACGCATAGCAGCGGCAAGGAATGCACCGGGATATCCGCGGCAAGCGTTAGCGTCTCTTTCGTAACTAAGTCTTAGTTTCTGCAACGTTCAGGGGAGTCGTGTATGTACAAAAACTTTCTTCTTGCAGCAGTGGCGCTGCTTGTGACGGCCGGGCAGGTCACGGCGGCGATCGACACCTTCCAGGGTGCTTACCCTTACAACTACAATGACGCCGCGAACTGGAGCAACGGTCACCTCCCTGATTCGACCGTGGACGCGCTGATTGCCAATGGCGGCGGCGATTCCACCGTTGTGCTTTCGGACTACCT
>JAJFUI010000121.1 GCA_021372555.1 Planctomycetaceae bacterium
CGACTCACCGGTGATGCGCTTCCACGACGCCAACGGCGACGGCGACTGCCTCGACGCCGCCGACAACATCCGCTACTACGCGGGCGACGCGAACTTCAACGTGACGGCCACAATCGACGCTGCCACCGGCGCTGTTATTGAGCGCTATGTCTACACCGCCTACGGCACGCCGGCCGTCTACTCCGCCACCTGGACCAGCCCCGCCGCCCCGACTACCGACGGCCCTCTCTACTGCGGCTACTTCTTCGACGCCGAAACGGGCCTATACCAGGTCCGCAATCGATACTACGATGACGGTCTTTCGACATTCGTCAGTAGAGATCCGATCGGGCATGACGTGGGCTATTGGAACCTGTATCTGTATGCAGCGTGTTCACCATTAAGCCGGGTCGATCCCGCAGGACTCTTCTGGACTAGGATAAACGACGGCGACGGCATCGGCTATCCGGTTGATCTAAAGGACGGATTAACCCCGGATGAAAGAAATGCCGCGTGCACAGCAGCATTAAAGACGATCCCAGCGAGTATACGCGATAAGGTTGGGGGGTTTGTAACATGCTCGAAAGGGAAGTATGTCATTTGTGTTAATCCTAAGAGACATCCCACCCACCCGGGCAAGGACGAGAATCTTACACCAGAGCAGAATGCGGCTAACGTAATCCACAGATGTAAAGTGGATCACGAAAAGACTCATGTCCCCGATCTGGAAAAGTGTGATGAACAGAACGAGTGCACGGTTCTTGATATGAAGTACCCAAATGATGTGCTTGAGAAGCGGAAGAGCGAGTGCCGTGCAATACAGGCCGAAGTCAACTGTGTTCGCAGTGCCAAGGCGATCCTGCCGTATCCGAGCCCGCGACAAAAAGACAATCAGGAGTATCTTGACAGACTGGAACACCAGATCAAGGTCCTGAAGGCGACGGCTGAGGTACGGGCACAGTGTAAGTCGTTGGGCATGGACATTAAGTAGTCCCTACCATGACGTAATGAGTGCGGCGTGTACCGTTAACACCTTTGCGAGTGCGTGTCCATTGTAGCGCAGAATTGCCAAGAAATGGCCAAGTCACGATCAGTCTATTCCGTGTCGCTTTTCCACGTGCCCACGAAACTGGTCTTGACTCCGCCGTCTTTCACGTCTTCTGCGCTACCATGGACGCGCACTTCTGCGACAAGTAGCCTAATAGGAGGTTCTTTATTATCTGAACTTTCGCAGATTTCAAGCCGCTCAAACGGCGAGGTGTAGGTAGTTTTCCAGGTCGTCGAGTAATTGAGACAACTCGGCTTTGGTGGCCGACTCTGGCTTAATTGTTGCTTCCAGGATTGCCGCACGGAGGATGCGGAGCATATGAGCAAGCGACCATTCCGTGTCCCATTCGCCGAAACGCCGCCGTGCAGCCCGCGCAGCCGGCAGCTTGTGTCCCTCGGTCAAGTACCAGAGACTGATCACGCTCTGCATCAACCAGACCCAAGGCGACAGCTTTTCTACACTCCGCTGGCACCAGTGCTGCGGGGCTTGAATCTTCATGACCTGCTTGCTCGCCTTGAAGGCAACTTCGATCGACCATCTCCGCGAGAATGCCGCAATGACCCAGGCCAAGTCGGCATTCAAATCGGTGGTGAACAAATACTTGTCCTTGAACTTGCGCCGCGGATCGCGAACCAGCACCACCAGGATTGGCCTCAACCCCAGAACCTTGGGCCAAACCGCCTGAAACGAAATGACCTGCAACTTGCGCGTCACGCCGTAGGCCGTGGCCTTGATCATTTGCCAAGTCCATGGCCCATGTCCGCTGCGGCTGCAGTCGGCCTTTTTCATGGCCTCTTTCGGATTGGGAAGACGTGGCCCTTTGGCCGCCTTCGGTCCGCGCTTGCTCTTGGATTGCTTCGCCGGCACTGGATCGTAAATGGCAGCATCGGCGCGCATCACGCCGACGTGGGTCACGCGCGGGTCGAGATCGCCGAGCAGATTCTTCGTCGAATAGGCCCCATCGCCGAGGAAAACCAACTTTCGATCGGGAAACCATTCCAGGATGTCGCCAAGCATTTGCCTGGCCAGTGTGGCTTCGCTCTTTTGATTCTTGCCCGCCAGATGCAGTCTGGCGTGGATCGGCAGACAGTAGATCTTGTCGGTTTTCGGGATGCAGATCGCCAATCCCACCACGACCCAGTGGTTGCCACTGGCGGTGGCCACACGCTCGGCTGTCGAGGCCACCGCATCGCGGAACCAGCCCAAGCCGTAAACCTGTTTGCCGCGTTTGTGCAAGAGCGTGTCGTCGACGACGAGATACAGCAGCCCGCTCGGGTTGAGCCGAACGACCACGGCCACGGCGACTTGACGCACCAAATCGGACACCATCCAAGCGGAACGGCTAAAGAAGTTGTAGAAGCGGTCGAAGGGGTGCTGCTGTTGGCGAGAAACCGGCGCATCGGCCTGGATCGTTTGAAACACTCCGTACTCCGTTCGCTTGCTCAAGCACATCACCCAGCCGAGCAGGATCTCGACGTGGGTCCGAAACGACGGTTCGGTAAACACAGGCAACAGACATTGCAGAATCGAGTCGAGAGACGGTATGCTCGTAAACATGAACGGGGACATCCTTGTCCTTTGCGCGCGTCTTTGACGCAATTAACCGCGCATAGTCTACAAGGAACCCCGTTCTCCCTTTAATATCAAAATCTCTCAGGAAATCTGCGAAAGTTTAGTTATGTCACGGACTGGGTTATATCGCCTTTGCAACGGCCTAGGCGTATCGCTGGTTGGCTCATTGTTGTGCCTGTGTCAAATAGCGGAGGGGACTGACCTAGCCATCACTCCAACGGATGTTCTGGGTCTAGTTGAAGCCAGCAACCGACACGCTCGTACTGCAACTCGTGAGACACCCCCAGTTCCCAATCTTGAAAAGTGCCGGCTACTTCCTCAGGTTGCCGTGTTTTGGTATCCCGGTCCGGACGACAGGAGTCTCCTGCAAGTTGACGTATTGATTTGGCCGAATGGCTACGCCTTATGGAGAAGCACGTACGAACCCGCGCCAATTGGGCGCACAGCCCAAGAGCGTTATGAATTCCGGTTCGGAAAGCTCTCAGATCAGCAAATGCGGTTCTTCCAAGAACGGCAATATCGGGCAGAAGATGATCGTGTGGGCAGCATTCGGAGGGAACTGCGTTTCGTGCATCATACTTTGCGGTTCCAAGTACCCGAAACTCAGATTCTCATCTTGGAAGGAGGGACTTGTCTTCGATTCAGTTCCCAGATCACGACAGGAATGACCGATAGAGACTTGGCGAGATGGCGTGTGGAATCCAAGAGCCCCAAGAAGGACGCTGACGCATTTGTAAAGCTTCGCAAGGAGATTGCGAGCCGACTTCCATCCACGTATAAGGTAGTCACTCCGGTTCCAGAATTCGAGCTTATCGTTGATGAATCGACTCGGAAAAGGGGACATCACGAAAGCGCCGGGAAAAGAACCGGCATGGAGTAGCGGATGAGAGAGCCGCACAGGAAAGGAGTAGCGAACCATCCTGACCCCGAGTCATGCGCCGGCCATGGTAACACAGCGGGTGAAGC
>JAJFUI010000130.1 GCA_021372555.1 Planctomycetaceae bacterium
CACGGGCTTTTCGGCCTTCTTTGTTGGGTCTCACTGATACCAACAGCCCGCTAGCCCGAAGGGACAGCAAGGGACACAAAGAGACCCAAGAAGACAATTTCATATACTGCGGGATGCACTGCAGCACTTTGGGGGTGTATGGCGGCGCCTTTCTGCAACAGCCGTCTCGCCGGGCCACCAGTAGCGGCCCCAAACGCCGCAGGCGTTGTCGCCCTTCCCACAGCGTTTTTCTGATGCATCAACCAGCAGACTCTTCCTGACCACGATGCACATTGCTGGAATGTTCAACGATGTCGAGACTTCTGCACATCTGACGTGCTGATGCTTGGCGCAACATACCATCACATCTATGCTTAAGCTGGCTTTTCTTCAATGGTGGGGGTGGTCACGGAGACGCATTGATGCCCTTGATGAGTTGGGAGCATTCACAAAGCGTTGAAAATTCTAGGCAGTCATTGTTGGCAGCTAAGGTGAACTGGAAGGTACGACTGTCGCCCTCCGGCGTTCATCTCTTTGAGCGAAACAGCGGGGTGAATGTTCTTCTCGATGAAATCCAGATCGAACCGGCAAGATGGGCAACGGCTCCGCGTCATGTTTCAGTCGCGCTAACAAACACCTGTGATTTGGCTTGCTCCTATTGCTTTGCGCCAAAAAATCCGGCAAGTCTGGATTTTCAACGTTTGACAAATTGGCTCGATGAACTTGACACCTATGGTTGTCTCGGTGTGGGCTTTGGGGGAGGAGAGCCCACTCTCTTTCCTCGTTTTGCCGATGTGTGTCGCTATGCAGCTCACCATACGGAATTGGCCGTTTCTTTCACAACCAACGCACGTCACCTCACCGATGCGCTGATCGCGTCGCTCGCTGGAAGCGCACATTTTGTAAGAGTTAGCATGGATGGCGTCGGACCGACCTACGAGGCACTACGATGCCAGCCGTTTCCATTGCTGCGTCGACGCCTAAAAAGTATACATACCATAGCTCCTTTCGGGATCAACTACGTCGTGAATTCACGGACAGTAGTTGAATTAGACGCAGCGATCTCGTTTGCCGCTGATATGGGGGCCAGCGAATTTCTCCTGTTGCCTGAACAACCGATCCGTGGCAATGGTGGCATCGACACTTGTACAGAACAGTTACTGCGGACCTGGGTCCATGGCTATCGTGGCAGCATCCCGCTCACGGTCAGTGAGGCGGGGGCTGACCAGCTACCCACCTGCAATCCTCTTCCGGGTGAGGCTGGCCTACACGCATATGCACATATTGACGCCACCGGTTTTCTCAAACGGTCGTCCTTCGACGCTTATGGTGTGAACATTGGTGCTGGTAGCGTCATGACAGCATTAGGTACATTACGAAAGTCTGATCGGGGGTAAAACCATGAAGATATGGCAGGGATACGGGTCCGAACATTCGGCGAATCTGGTGATGATTGGCCACTTCAAAGACGTAACAACCGCCACAAAGGCTAAGGAGACAATAGATCGCCTTTCTGAGCAGGCTAGTGAAGATTTCGGTGCCGGAGACATCGAAACCGGTGGTTCAACAAGCCGATATACAAAGGCCATGATGGAGGTGTTGGAAACCGTTAAGATCTATGATGTTAACCCTTCGGAGTTGGAGCAGTTCGTCTACGACACCCATGTCCATCTCAAGGGAGACCAAATCAGGATCACGACAGACGAATCCGATGTTGCTGCGTTCATGAAGGTATTGATCGACAAAGGTGCTCGTGTGGAGGTCTTCTGCGCCCACGACTACCCAGATGCCGCGATTGATGGGGAGGCCTGAGTCGTCTGTGGGGGATCTGCCATGCCATCTGTAAACTGGGACGTTTTCACACAACTACCGGGCGCCACGGACTCGAATTTCGAGATGCTGTGTCGCGCCCTGATCCGCCGTCACTATGGTCGGCATGGCCATTTCGCTGCCCTTGCCGCTCAGCCAGGCGTTGAGTTTCACCTAAAACTGCATACGTTCTGTGCGATCGGCAATCCCGAGCGTTGGTATGGATGGCAATGCCGATGGTACGACTTGCCCAGTGGGCGCGCAATTGGCACAACACGTCGGAGCAAGATCAAGCAGGCAATTACGACAACAGAAGAAGTGCTGCCTGGTCTGACCGACTGGGTTCTCTGGACCAGGCACCCTTTGACCAAGGGAGATCAAACATGGTTCAACAGCTTGAAAAGCCACATGCGGCTTCATCTGTGGACAGCAGCAGAGGTTGAAGAACATCTCAGCGGTGACGCGGAGATGCTGCGCAGCACATACTTCGGCGAACTTGTTCTGACGCCCGATAATCTGGCTGCTCTTCATCGAGAGAGCGTTGCGCCAATTCAAAAGCGATGGCTGCCTGATCTACACCAGACAGTAGATGCCGAACGTGCCGTGCGACGAATGCTTGCTGAAAACAACACGTGGGATGACTTGCGTGAGATCGCAACTCAACTCATTGCTGACAAGAGTGCCATAGATGGCGATAGGACCTTGCTCGACGGCCCATGGACCGACGCCACAACAGAGCTACTGAGTGCTGCAAACGCCGCTGCTACTGCCATTGTTGACGTTCATGCCGGCCTTGAGCATGGCGATCTTGACGTATTGATGGAGAGGTTAGATGCCCCTCCTGTTCCCCTAAGCATGAGAGCCGCAGCGCTCCCTCGGCAGTTGCGATCCGCCCGCAATCCTAGCGGACTAGCAGCTACTAATCTACTCGCCAGTCTTCGCACTGTCATCGAGTCGTTTCAGGAGGTCAAGGAGCAGCTAGCGATACCGCTTGTTGCTGTTGTTGCTGATGCAGGATGCGGCAAGACCCAACTTGCCGCACAACTTACCGCTCCTTTACAGGATCGACCGGCAGGAATCTTGCTTCACGGAAAGATGCTACACGCAGGTCACAGCCTTGACGATCTGGCCCGTAAGGTTGTGATCCAGGGGCATCAGGTAGCTACGATGGACGCTTTGCTTGGGGCCGTTGACGCAGCAGGCCGGCGTGCCCATCGACGGCTGCCGATTGTAATTGATGGACTCAACGAAGCAGAGGATCCAAGAGAGTGGAAGAGTCTGCTGGCGTCATTGAGTCACAGGCTACTTAATTATCCCTACGTCTTGGTCGTTTGCACGCTTCGTACTGCCTTTGCTGACGAGGCATTGCCATCTGACGTGGAGCAGTTGAACATTCCCGACTTCGACCATGATACCATTGAAGCCATTCGCAAGTACTTCAAGTTCTACCGCATCAACGGTACCGACGCCGAGTTGCCGGGATTGCTACGACATCCGCTAACTCTGCGGCTTTTCTGTGAAGTGACAAATCCCAAGAGAGATAAGGATGTCGGAATTGAAGCGATGCCTGGGTCTCTCACGGCGCTCTTTGACAGATACCTGCAACAAGTGGCCGGTAGGATAGCAGAGCTTGCATCCCCTGCGCAGCGATACTACGAGGACGATGTACGTGTCGCGATCAACAAAATCGGTTCACTTCTTTGGGAACAGAAAGCTCGTAGTTTGGAGGTGTCTTCGCTTCGTTGCCAACTTGGGGACGAGAATCGCCCGTGGGACAAGAGTATCGTTTATGCACTTGAGCAGGATGGCATCTTGTTACGGGAGCCTGGGATCGCATCAGGTGGGACACGTGTTGCCGTAATCTATGATGCCCTCGCTGGACACATTCTTGCGGATGCAATGCTTGCGAAAATGGGGCGGTCTGAAATGGCCGCATGGCTTAAAGAGACGGCCTCCTTGGCGTTGTTGGTTGGTCCATATCCCGATCGACATCCCCTTGGCTCCGACACATTTCGAGCACTTGCCGGGCTTATGCCGCGCAGATTTTACGGTCAACAGCTTTGGCCACTATTAGACGAGGTGGCACGAAACGATGCGTTGCTTTTGGCAGCTAACCTTGAAAGTACCTATCTTAATGCGGAGACTGTGAATGCGTTGCGCACTCTCGTGATTCACCCGCCAATTAGTTCACACGACCTGCTCGATCGGTTGCAGCATACCCGTGGCTCCAATGTGCATCCGCTGAACGCCGACTTCCTTGACAGTGTATTGCGTCCATTAACTGTTTCTGATCGTGATCTTCGTTGGACGGAGTGGATTCGGAGGAATCGCAAAGAGGTATTGGATGACTTGTACCGTATGGAAGAGCGTTGGCATGAGCTTGCAAAACGCTCCCACGAAGATAACTTGCGCGCTCGATGGACTATGTGGCACCTAACCACTACGGTTCGAGTACTCCGCGACCAGGCAACTCGCAGTCTATACTATTTTGGTCGCGGAGACGCTGCCGCACTATTCAAGTTAACGCTTGATTCACTCACCATCAACGACTCATACGTTTCTGAACGTATGCTTGGTGCGAGCTACGGTGTCACTATGGCTCATCAGTTGCCAGACACCGAGTTTGCCGATGCTCTGGCCAATTATTTGACAGGGCTGCAAGATGCCCTTACGGGCGAGGCGGCTAATTCACCGACGAACGATTGGCTTGCACGATTCTATGTGCAAGGCACCGTCACCTTTGCTCACAGGTTTTATCCAGATGCAGTTCCCGAGAAGCTCAAGGCAAATGAACGCGTGCCATTCGCTCACGGTTCCAGAATTGACCCAATCGAAAAGAATGGTGCGGGAGCAGCGGAGGTCGATCGAACGATCGGAGTGGATTTCGAGAACTATACCGTTGGCCGGCTGTTCGATGACCGGGCGAACTATGACATGAACCATACGGATTATCTGGCGGCACTTGCACATATTCGGGGAACAATCTGGCAGCTAGGATGGCGCAAGGATTTGCTGGGTGTTGTTGACGACAACATCGCATCAGATAGATACAGTTCCCGAATGGACCGAGTGCCGACTGAGCGTTACGGAAAGAAGTATGGATGGATCGGGTTCTACACCTATGCGGGAATAATGACCGATGAAGGTCGTTTTCCGGCAGACGAACGACTCTCGGACCTTGGGGTAGACCCTTCGTTCCCTGAGCCGCCACCTCCAGCCCCAGTTACGCTACCACGCTGGGCTGGTCAAACACCAAAAGATGACCGTCGCTGGATTCGGTATGGCGTCATTAGTGTACCGGACGAGCTTCTATATCGGTCGGATATCGGTCCACATCGCGGACCGTGGATCGCAGTTCACGGTTACTTGACCACGAAGGACCAAACAACCGGCCGTCGTGTTTTCGGAATTCTGAAAGCCTTGCTTGTGGCAAACCGTGACGTTGATCGCCTTGTCAATGCAATCACAACGAAGGACTATCCGGGGAATCACTGGCTGCCAGAGGAACCAAGCAACTACTATCTCTTTGCAGGAGAGATTCCATGGCATCCGGAGTTCTCTCGAAACGATTTTGGCGATTCTTTCGAGCGATATTGTGAACCGGTTGACATCATAGGTGGTCCACCAGTGGATGTTGAGATTCTTGCTCACGACTACGCATGGGAGAGCTATCACAGCAAGCTCAATGATGCAGGCGGCTCGCCTGTGCCATCGCAACCGTTTTCGGAACAATTCGATTGCCGGGGGATTCCCCAATCGTTCGGACAAACACTGGCGGACGGTTCTGTTGCTACCTTGTCACTTGCTGCTCCAACAGGATATGACGGTAATCTTCTGTACTTTCGGGAGGACTTGTTGCGCCGTTACGCAGGAAGGCGACAACTAATCTGGCTTGCTTGGGGCGAGCGGCAAATTTCGCCATTTCCATATCCTACGCCGGACTGGCTTGTCCGGGCCGCGCAGGATGGTGCAAATATTTGGCGACATGTTCGTCGAGGCGATGAGTTGTCCACAGCCTTCGCTGTTAAGCGTGCAGTCCCTCACCGCAAATCTTCTCACCGTCGTGCAAAATAGTCCGTGGAGGAGGTCGTTTGCTGCCTTCCCATCTCTGTGGTGGCGCAACCGTCTTTGACGACGATAAGGCTGCCTGCTGGTCGTCTGTGATCGCCTTGAACTCCAGCCTTGGCAGACTCTTCTCCCGTCTTCTGGCTGACCTGTTTCACCGCAAATACTTGTGGGGAGCTATTTCCCTGTGTTGTACTAAAAATCGGCTGCGACCATTCTGCTACGGCTCGCGGCAATTATTCGCAGCGACTACCGCTGCTCACTATACACAGGGAGATACGAAAATGGCTGCTCACCATCGAGCAAATCGGAAGGCACTGGAGACCGTTTATCGGGTGTATCGCTTGCCGGACAATCTGCGAAAGCAGATGAAAATGAAGAGGGAGAAAGCGAACGTCAGTTTGCAGGCGGTCATCGAGGCCAGTGCGACCCAATCGCTACCCAAGATTGTCAGCGCGCTCAAGTCGATGGGCTTAAGCTTCGACAGCCATTTGAGCGACGCCTGTGTCGGTTCAATCAGCGAGGTGTTCGATGCCGAGCCGCCTTACACGCCCCGCGGCTGCATCGCCCAGGCGTGGAGTGTCGCCGAAGTGCTCAGGGCGTGGGTAAAGACCGCGTCCGACGATGCTGGGCAACCCTGAGCATTCTTGAGGGACAGGCGTCCGAACTGGTCACAGTTCAGGCAAGGCGCGTGCAGCGCAACGCCTACTGCTCGATCGCTTCATCCAAGGTTGCAAAGCAAAACCCTCTACTCCTTAGGACGGGAACTAGCAGTTCCGCCATTTCCATCGTCCGATTGCCAGGCATCAGACGCGGGTCTTCCGAACTGTCGTGCAGGAGCACGATCCCACGGCCGATTCGCTCGATCTCGGCCACGTGGCGTAGAAGACACTGCTCGACGGAAGACCCTCGCTCCCAATAGGTCCAATCCTCTCCCACGATGTCCCACATCACCGGCCCGATGTAGTCGTCAAATCGACGGCTATCGCGAAGCAACCGGGCGACATTCACGGGCGGTGCGTCCGATCGCCAGCTTCCATAGGGTGGCCGCAACAGCATCGGCGGCGCGGCGATGCGGCGGATCACGTCATCAGCCCGTGCAACTTCGGCAACCACATTGCCGCCGGCCAGAGCCAGATCAACCAAACCTGGGTGGCTCCAGGTGTGGTTGCCGATCCGGTGTCCCCAATCGATCATTTTCCGGAGCAGAACGGATTGATCGGCGGCAACGCGTCCGATGACGAAGAACGTCGCCTGGATGCAGTTTTCGTAAAGAAACCGGGCCAATTCCCGGGTATGCGGGCCGGGCCCGTCATCGAACGTCAATGCGACGGTGCGCTGCGGCAGATGGCCGCCGTTAAGATCCTGATCGCATAACATAGGCCGCCTCCTCGGTATCGCTTGCCGGCGGCGACGAGCGTCTGTCAGGGCGCCACGACTCCAAGAGCCGATAGGCTGCCTCGACGTCCGCAGGAACGCGCCGACGTTCCCGCCAGTTCTTTCCGACCGTCCAGATCGCGGACGCCAAAGCAACGGCGGTTCCAGCATTCCACGGCGCCGCGGCGGTGAGACGGCACGTCTTGCGGACCGCGCTCGACAGCGGACGCCGAAGCCAGGCGAAAGCCAACGTGTTGATCAACATCTGCCGCCGGCGACGTTCGGCATGGCGATTGGGCGACGGATAGTGATAAAGGGAGAGTTGTGGGAGGTAGCGCATCTTCCAACCATTGCTGAGCAACGTCGCGGCGAGCCAGTCTTCCTCGCCGCCGATACCCATCCCCGACCGAAATCCGCCCGCTTCGAGGAACGCCTTTCGCCGCACGACGGACGCCCCGGCCAGGAAGCCGACCAAGGGAGCGCCAGGCGGTTCGAGCGTGCGCGGCAGCGGGCTTTCCAGAATCTCGCGGCAAATTGGGTCTTCACGATTCTCCGGTCCAACCAGCACCCGGGCCATTACCAGCGCGAGCGACGCGCACGCATCGAGGGCCGCCGCGGCACCGGCGAGCGAGCCAGGCTCCCACCAAGTATCGTCGTCGCAGAAGGCGACGTACGGGGCATCGGTCGCCTGGACGCCCAGGTTGCGGCCGGCAGCGCCCAGGTTTCCGCCGGCTTGAATCACGCGTGCCGACGGCAGCGCACGTTGAACCGCTGCGGACGTGCCATCGGTTGACGCGTTGTCGACTACGATCACCGGCGGCCGCTCGGGGAGACTGGCCAGGTGGCCCAACGTCCTAAGAAGTTCGTCCCGCCTGTTGCGAGTCAGCACCACGACTGCCAGTTGGTTGCCGGGGCCCGCCATCGGGGAAGACTCTCGCTCGATTTCGCTCATTCGATTTCGCCAAACGCCTTCATGACGGCGGGAGGTCCGTCGTAGTCTTCGTCCGGAAGCCGCTGGAGCGTCTCCATCACCTCCGGCGGCGCCCCGCTATCTTTTGCAGCCGAGCAGAGCGAGTCTTTCGTCGCCGGGTGGCGGACCCCGCGCAGGTATTCTTGGAGCTCGATCGGCGACAGCGTCTTCTCTGCCATAATCGTTTTCCTTTCTGTTTTTTCGTGCCGGTCCAGAACTGAATAACAAGGGACCAGTCGGTGCAATCCGTGTGCCCGCGACTTTTCGCACCCCTCGGCAGCCGGCCTCAGGAATTCTCTTGCACACGATGTGGAGAAGCTGATAACCTGCAAGTCTGTAAACGGTGTCAACGACCAAGAATGGAAGCAGCTTCTTCCGGGCCATTGCAGCGGCGGCGGAAGGGATCTGGCCCCGCTGAACCGGCAACTCACTGGCCCGCCCGGGATATGCCGTCCGCGGTCGCTCCGATGGATACCCGCATCGAAGGCTAAAGTCGGCAATGCAACGATCTCGATTGGGCCGCAGTCTGCGGCTATCCGTGGCCGAAGGCGGTTTGGCGACCGCTATGGGCTCTCTTTTCTCAGGGGTTTTCCTGATCGGCTTTGCCTTGGCGCTCGGCGCGACGCGGCTGCAGATCGGCATCCTCTTTACGCTGCCATCGCTGTGTGCCTTTGCGCAGTTGCTGGGCAGCTACTGGATCGAGCGGGGCGGCAATTGCCGTCGCATCTGCTTGCAGACGACAGCGATTGCGCGGCTGCTCTATATTCCGCTGTTGGTGGTGCCGCTTCTGGCTCGCGGGGTGTCGCCGCAAACCCGAGTCTGGTGGATCATCGGCATCATGGCGGTTTCCGACTTTTTCGCGAGCCTGAGCGGAGTGGCCTGGCTCACCTGGATCAAGGCGATGGTGCCTGGGCGTTTGCGGGTGCCCTTCTTCGGTCGCCGCAATCTGGTGAACACGGGCTTGGCGTTTGGCGTGTGCCTCGTTTGCGGAGCGATGGTCGATCAGGTCAATCGCATAACCGGCGGCCAGACGACCGGCTTTCTGCTCGTCTTTCTTTTGGCGATGTGTTGCGGATTGACCGGCTTGGCGCTGCTGACGCGGATCCCCGACGCGGAGCCACCGGAAGCCGACGATCGCGACGAGCCGTTCCTTCAATCGCTCCTGGCCCCGCTCCGCGAAACGAACTTCCGCCGCGTCACGTCCTTCTATGTCGCGTGGAACATGGCCGTAAGTCTGGCGGCGCCCTTCGTGCCGGTCTTCTTCCTGCAAAAGCTCGGTTTGCCGATTTGGTATATCGTGGTGCTCAACACGCTGAGCAACATGGCGGGCATGGCGGCCAACAACTTCTGGACCAGGCTCGCGCAGCGATTTGGGGTCAAGCCGATCGTGCTGTTGGCAACGCTGGGCGACGCCTTGCTGCCGCTTATGCTCATTTTTGTCGACGTCCGTTGGGCCTGGGTGCTGCTGCCGATTCATCTGTCGGGCGTTTTCAGCGCACCGGTGGCCATTGGGCCGGACAGCTTTCTGCTCAAGCTCACGCCCGATCGCAACGCTTCGTCCTACATGGCGGTCTTTCGCACGGCCGTCGGCTTGGCGATGGCATTGGCCGCGGCCCTGGGCGGACTACTGGCCGAAAGCTGGATGAGCGTCTCGATGGCCGGCGGCCTTTTGACGGGACTCAAGCTGGTGTTCCTGATCTCGTTCGTCGGCCGTGTCGGCAGCCTCGTCCTGTTGGCCGGCGTCAACGAACGCGGGGCTAGCACGGTCCGCGAAGTTTTTCAGTCGCTTGCCAAGCGTCGGCAATCCATAAAGCCACGACCGGCGGTCATGCCCCGCAACGTCGCAACCGAGCCGGCGTTTCCAGCGCAATCAACAGTCGCGGCTTTGTATCAAGCATCGCAAGCTCTCTCAGAAGTGCAGAACGCGATAGCGCCATACGCCGCGCAGTCGCCAGTAGATTGACAGCAACGGGATCAGCGCGGAGGTAACGATCATCTCGGCGATGTGCCGCGGATGCCGGGACGCGCCGCGAATCCGCTTCGCGGCAAAAACGCCGGTCATCGCGAGCCAGCCGCCGAGTCCAAGCAGGGCGACCGACGGCATCTCAATCGCCGCACCGAGCCCAACCGCCGCAAGGCACGCGGCAATGCCGTAGTAGCTCCTCGGCAGCGACGTCAGTCGCCGGCGATACAACACCGGATGTTTGCGGTACAAGAGCGGATCGAAAACGCCTTTTCGCTGTTGCCGCAAGCTGACGCCCCAGGCCATCGGTCGCACGGGATGGATGACAACCGCTCGCTCCGCGCGGACGATTTTCATCCCCCGTTCCAGGAGCGTAAACTGGAGATCGCTGTCTTCACGCCACGCCAGGGTAAACCGCTCGTCAAAACCGTCGATGGCAGCCAGTGCTGCCCGGCGGCAGAAGCAGTTGGCTGTGACGAACTCGGCGGTGGCGAGTCCGGCGGCATCGCGTTGCCCATCGGTCGGTCGATGGGGTAGCGGCACGCGGGTTGTTCCGGTTGCGGCGTCGGCGCGCTGGTCCTCGATTGCCCGAACGCCCTCGGCAAGCCACTTTGGCGAGGGCATGCAATCGTCATCGGTGAAGGCGATGATCTTCCCACGTGCCGCCCGCCATCCGATGTTTCTCGCGCCGGCGGGGCCTTGCGTGCCTCTAACCGGCCGATAACGCAGGGTGGGGCCGCCCACTGCTTGCAGCGACA
>JAJFUI010000149.1 GCA_021372555.1 Planctomycetaceae bacterium
AACGGCCCAACGGACAGAATTGATGACACTCATCGCTTGCCCTTCGGAGAAAAGAGATGTTCTCCCGGCGGAGGACTGTGGATTCCTCTGAGGTTACCAGCCCTCGCGACGGCTGGCAATCCCCCGCCGCGCTGACTCATCCCCGGTTTGACGCGGCCTGAGCGATGGCTAGGGACTACGGTGGAAACTCGAACCGTGACACGGCGTAACTGCTAAGACTAGGCCCGTCCAGCACGCCGCACTCCGCCCTCCCAATCCTCGTAGAACTGCCGCAGATACTCTTCCATGAACTCGTGCCTTTGCTCGGCAATCGCCCGACCGGTGGCCGTGTTCATCCGATCCTTCAACAACAGAAGCTTCTCGTAGAAGTGGTTGATCGTGGTGCCGTTGCTCCTGAGATACGACTCGGCAGTCCGATGCTCAACCGGCTTGCTGGTTGGATCGTAGATCGGGCGCCCCTTGCTCCCGCCGTAGGCAAAGGCTCGGGCGATCCCGATGGCTCCGATGGCGTCCAACCGATCGGCATCCTGCACCGCCCGGCCTTCGAGCGACAGGACCGGCTGCTCGACCGCCGCTCCCTTGAACGAGATGCTGGCGAGGATCTCGCAGACGTGCTGCATCACGGCGGGAGCGACATGCGGCCCGAGCCACTCACGGGCCAACTTGGGGCCGACCGATGAATCACCGCCGTGAAACTTCCAGTCGGCAATATCGTGCAGCAGAGCAGCCAGTTCCACCACGAGCAGATCGGCTCCCTCGGCTTCCCCAATCCGCTTCGCCATTCGCCACACACGCTCGGTGTGCCACCAATCGTGGCCGCTTCCCTCCCCGGACAAAAGGGCTTTCACATGGTCGGCGGTCGGGGCGATGATGTCCATGTCGGCTATTGTACAGACTGGCCGCCGGGACTGGGAGAGAGTACCATACGCTGCCGCCGGTGGTGCGGATTCAGAACGGTTCGCGAATCAAGGAATGTCGCCTAACGCCATGAAGATGGGATATTTAGCCGCTGGCTCGCCCGACTGCCCACTCGTCCGTCTATACGATTTCACGCAGGAAGACGTGGTTCAACTGTGCCGTCTGTTCGCCTCGTTGGCCTCGGTCGCTGTTGAGAGTGCCGCACTTCATGAGCAGCCATTCATCCAGCCTCTCGACGGATTGCGAGTTACGTTGCGTGTGGCAAAGCGAGACCAGGGGCTTGTGCAAACCGATGCCAAGAGCTTTGACTGCCTGCTCACTCAGGAAGGCTGGGAGGACCAAAGGGATTGGGCCTTGCCTTTCGGCGGCGAAAGCTGCGGCGATTTCACTTGGCTGCTCTTCGATGTTCCCGGTGGAGCACGGTTGCTGCTCTCGCGGGACGGGCGGTGGTGACTCAAGTCTGTCGCAATCGTTCCCGAATCCAATCAACCAGACCTTCTGCGGAAGCCTTGTCCCAGAATTCCGTCAGTTGTTCCCGCCGCTGTTGTGCCCCGTCATTGTCGGCAATAGTCAACGTGGGGACGTGAGCAGAGTACGTGCTGCCCCTTGAGCCGTGCTTTTCAATGCGTTCGACATCGATGGCGACGATACTCTTCCACGGGACGACCGCTTGTTCCGTTCGGCCATAAGTCATGGGAAGGACAATGGACTGAGTGGAATCATCGATCACCAGATCCGAGCCGCCTCGAACCCATGCCGACTTGGCATAAGCGTATGCTATTCCGCTCCCTGAAAGGATTAGTCCCCAGGCCACAATCGGCACGTCAAGCCGGGGATTCCATCCGAAGCCGAAGGCCACGACGAAAGCTGAGAGAAAGGCTAGAACACCCGAAACAGCGGCTCCTATGCAAAGCGGCGTCCATGGAGACAGTCGCACTCGTACGCAGCGGCCGTCGTTCAATATCTTTGCTCCGCCCGCTACGGGCCGGAAAAGCCGATGGCGGATGCTGCCAATTGTCGCAGACCAAATCCCCACCATGATCAGGTTGAACGGCAGCAGAAACGCCGCCAGAAGAAGATCGCTTCCTTCAAGCCCGGCGTTTAGCACGGCATCTGCCGGATCGTTAGGGGCGTAGCGAACATCAATCTGTTTGCCGACAGGGTAAAGTGCTACCACACGAGCCGCAGCAGACTTGCCACCAGACGACACCTCACCGTAACGATATCGAGTTCCCTCATACCTCTTTCCAGCGACGGAATAGGCATACTTGATTTCTGCTCGATATAGCGGTCCACGGCTGCCGGAACGGGCGTCAATCCGGCTAGACGTAATTCGCCCTGCGACCGTCGAGTAGCGGAGCGCACGCATCTGGCGGAATGCCGACCAGACGATGGCGGAATCGGCGACCAGGGTGATGCTCGACCACAGGAGGCCAAACACGAGGCCAAGGACCAGTCCGCTTACTCGCTTCCCGGCTTTCGTTGTCGGTTTCATTGTGCCGTCCTGCCAATTCCACGATTCGTCTGCAGCCTGAGATTCGGATCGCTTCGCACTTACACGAGGCTCGCCGCTTTGACTTCTTGCCCCAAACGATCAACTGCCCATCGATCTTTCCCGCAAACGCCTGACGCCACTCGGGCGGGAAGTCGGAATCGTCTCCAATCATAATGGAGCGGCCGCCGCGTTAGTAAGCGGACGGCCTGATCACCTGTCGTCCCGTGCCCCAGGCAGATGGGTCGACATCAACTTTTTGGCTGGCACTGTTTGCTTGCCAACCAACACAGCCACTAGCAATGAAAGGAAGCAGAAGGACAATGACGGCCAATAGACGGAACATCGTCAAGCTCCCCGGTTGGAAGACGTTTCATACCCCACGACACGGCGCGGCGTCAATGCGCTTCATGAGAATCGGTCGCTATCTCACGGACTATCGGAATTGACGTGCTTCGAGTCCAAGGTGTTCCCGTGGCCCGACTGAAGGATTTGCACGGTGAAGGGGTGATCTGGACAAAATCTGTTGCCGCCCTCGCCAGACGGCGAATGCGTGTGATTGCCACGTCGGGCAGGAAATCGAACCGGTGCCTCAGAACAAGATGCGGCATATGGACATCCAGACCACGATGCCATACGTCGAGACCGCTCGAAAGATCAAGAAGGCTGCCGAGAAGGTCGATGTGCCGGACGTTCTCAGCCGCAAAGCGAAGTGAGTGTTTATCGAGCGTTGTGCTCTGTCAATCGTCGTAAGTCAGTATCCCCGACAGGGTTCGAACCTGTAACCTTCGGCTCCGGAGGCCGACGCTCTATCCAATTGGGCTACGGGGACACGCTCATTACACGGCGGGCCGGATCGGTTTCCGAACGCTGTGCAACGAAGCGCCGGCAGTGGCCGACGCAACAATATTTATATAGCCGATTTGCCCTCCGGCGGCTAGGCCCCCGTTAATCCCCCGAGAACTGCCGGGAAACTTCCGGCGGCAGACGAGATAGAGTCGGCGAACCGGCCCAGGGCAGCGCCGGCCCAACGAGTGTCGATGGTCAAGCGGTCGGGGGGGGCGCGGCAGCTTTCCGCTCATTGGAAATGGGGCGAGCGACCGCGCAGTAGTAGGGCTTGCCCTGAAACTCGACCCGGCTGACATTAACCTCAGCCCGCACCGGCCCTCCGTCCTTCGCGCGGTAGACCAAGTCGAAGGTGAGGCGGCCTTCTCGCGTGAGCGCGTCCCAGTGCTGCCGCCAAGCATCGGGCGAACCGTCGGGGAGCAGGTCGCAAACCGTCATGGCAAGCAACTCGTCGCGACTGTAGCCGAGGCGGGCGGAAGCCTCGTCATTGGCGTAGACAATCCGGGCGTCCTGGTCCGCCCAAAAGATCACGTCGGCCGCAAGGTCCACGGCGAGCTGCGTCAGCCGAAGGGCCGCCTCCAATCGCTTCCGCTCCGTGACGTCGCGTCGGACCTCGATAACATGCGTCACCTCCCCGGCCTGATCCACGACGGGCGAGGCGCTGACATCGAGAAAGACGTCACGACCGTCGCCGCCAAGGTGCGCATGCGTCACAGCAATCGGACTCTTGGTTGCCATCACCTGCTTAAGTGGGCAGACCTGGTTCGGCCCTTCGCAGGGGCGCGCCTGATCGGGCGACACAACTTGATAGCACAGCAGACAACGGCTTGCAGGGTCGCCACCCAGAGCGGCTTGGGCGGCCTTGTTCGCCTGGACAACGCGGAAATCCCGGTCGACGACCATCATCATGTCGGGCATGGCGTCGATAACCGTCTGCAAGAAGGCCTGCGACTCGCGCAGGGCTTCTTCCATGTTGCGGTGCGACGTAAGATCGGTGATGGCGGTTTTGCACAGGACGCCGCCGGTCTCCGGCTCACTCACGGGCACGCTGCGGAGCTGCACGGGGATCGTACGCCCACCCAACGCGATCAAGCTGACGTCGCTCGTCGTCTCGCGACGCTGGCTCACGCACTGCTGGACGTGGGCGGCAAAGGCTTGATGATCGGCAGCGGCGACATGGTCGGAAAATGCATAGCCTATCAGCGCATCGCGATCGGCGCCCAGCAGCGCTGCACCGGCCAGATTGATCTCTTGAACATAGCCGTCTTCGTCCAAGGTTACGTAGCCTGACGGGGCGAAGTCGTAGAGGTCGATGTAGCGGTCGCGGTAGGCTTCCAGACGCCGTTGATACTCACGCAACTCGCGGTTCTTTGCGGCCAACTCGAGATTCTTGGCCTCAAGCTCCTGGCGATGCGCCCGAAGCGACGCCTCCGCCTGTTTGCGATCCATCGCGTAGCTGATGGCGCGGGCGAGGGTGTCGCCGTCGGTTTTGCCTTTGAGAAGATAGTCTTGGGCCCCTAGATGAACGGCTTCGAGCGCGGCTGCCTTATCGGTAACGCCAGTCAGAACAACAATCGGCACGGTCGGCGCCATTTCGCTCACGCGGCCGATCGTCTCGGTACCCCGGGAGTCGGGCAGCGACAAGTCGAGAACAATAGCGTCGAACTCGCGCTGGGCCAGGTGCGATTTGGCGTCCGCGGAAGTCGGGGCGACAACGATGGCGTACCCGCCGGGGTGGTAATCGTTTAGCACTCCCTGCAGCAGCGCCGCGTCAGCCGGATTGTCTTCGATCAGTAGAAGGTTGACCGGCATAGTATCCTATCGGTTCCCGCGACCCTACGCCGACGGGATCGCCGGGCATCGTGCCAGTGTCGAACCGCCATGAAACAGGCCGCTCCGGGCCACTGGAATAGTACGCGGCAAGGGGCGCAAAAGATATGGCCCGAGAACCCGCCTTTGGGCGGTTCAGGCGAGCGGCGGCGGCCTGGCGGAAATCCACCCGTTAGACCGGTTCCAGCACCTGAAGGCTCAAACTAAGCTGCAAGTCGTCGGTCTTGCGGAAATAATCGGCCATGTGCAGTGTCTTGAGATGCGTTTGCAGAGCAGCGACGCTTTCCCATTTCTCGATGATCGTCACGGCGTTGTCACGCACCGGACCCTGGGCGTTCAGTCCGCTGCGGACGTCAACCATTGCTACGTATTCGATGCAGCCGGGCTCGGCTCGAACCTTGGGCGCGACCTCTCGGAACATGGCCAGCAATTCTTCTCGGCGGCCGGCCGCGACGTCAACGGTGGCGATGACACAGATCATTAAGAAGTCCTTTCAGCGATTCAGGTTTAAGACATGTGCGTCGGCGAAACTGATCGGTAGCGTCCCGCCATACTCAGCAACAGCGGTTCTCCGATCAACATCGTGGCCGAAGTGCGATACGCGACTATAAGCTAATCGTCTCACGGGCCACCGACAGTCTTTGCAGCGACTCGCCATTCGGCTCAACGCCGATTCCAGGTGTGGACCACAGCGCTGCTCGAATGCTGCCGTCCTGGCTCTTGGTGGGCAAAAGCGGATCGGCAACGTCTTCGGCGAGAACTCGGTCGCCCGGGAACCAGTCGGCTGGGTCGGTGCAGTTCTGCATCGAGGCCAGGGCAAGCCCGTGCCTCGCGCCAATTGCTGTTTGCGGCATGGCGCCAACGTAGCAAGGGATGCCGGCGTCCTGACAGAGATCGTGGATGGCAATTGCCGCTGTCAGCCCGCCGACGCGGCTCGGCTTGAGGTTCACACGTTTGCAGCTCTGCAGTTCAATCGCCATCTCGGCTTGGGCGACCGTGGTAACGCTTTCGTCAAGGCACAACGGTGTGCGAAGCGACTGTTGCACCATTGCGTGGCCGACCAGGTCGTCGGCTGGCAGCGGCTGCTCAATCAGTGCCAACGAAAAGTCTTCGAGCCGATAGAGCATGTCGGTGTGACTGAGGGTCAGGCCCGCCTCGCAGTCGATTTGGACGGTCAACAGCGGAAACTCCTTTCGGACGAGGTCGACCATGCGGACGTCCCAGCCTGGGCGGAACTTCAGTTTGATTCGATGAAAGCCTTCTTCCGCGGCGCGGGCGATGGCGGCCAGCAGAGCGTCAATCGAATCCATCTGGTCGAACGTCGCCCCCAGTTCGAGGGCACGGCGCCCGACCGGCTGGCCGGCGGTCGATTGTCGCGGCGGGGTGCTGACGCTGGCGAGAACTTCGTGGAGCGGGCGATTTTGCAGCCGGGCATGAAGATCCCACCAGGCCATATCCAGCGACGCCTTGGCAAACTGATTGCCGCGAAAGACGTCGAGTCGCTTGGTGAGGTCCTCGCCGGCGGAGACGCTTTGGCCGACAACTCTCGGGGCCAGCCAGCCGCGCAGCAGCGCGAAGGCGCCGGCAGCCCATTCGTGACCGGAACATGGGGCCGTCCCTGGGCTCGCTTCAGCCCAACCGACTGCGCTGCCGCTGTGCATTGCTACGAGCACGGTTTCAAGCTGATCGCGCGGACCCAATGGCGTCCGCATTGGCTCGCGCAACGGGATCGCGATATGATGAACCTCGATGGAGTCAATTTTCATCGGCGCTTGGGATGGAATGCGGCGATAGACGCGGCGGGGCATTCCTTTTCCGGTGCCCCGCGAGCCTGGCCGCCACGTTTTCGCATGCGATTGAAGGTTGCTGCAACACTTCGGAAAGCGTAACATCGCGGCCGTTTGACAGCAACAGGCGCAACAGCTGACGCCAGGCCGGTTTGCCTTGACAGCGGGGGGGTGCCTGATACAATCCTAAGGGCAAAAGGACCTTGGAATGAAGTGCCAACAGTGCGACAAGCAGGCAACGTTTCATATCACCGAGCTGACCCAAGGGAAACCGCAGGAGTTTCACCTGTGTGAGGACCACGCGAGGCAGTACTTGGCCTCTTCCTCGACGGAGCCGGAGGGCGCGGCTGGCATGGCCGCTGCGCTCGCCCAGCAAATCGCGATCGGCCAGACCGCCGCGGAATTGGCCCAACTGGACCAGCAGGCGTGCCCGGTGTGTGGTATCACCTTTTTCGAGTTCCGCAGCCAGGGACGCCTCGGCTGCCCGCACGACTACGTCTGCTTCCAGAAGCAGCTCGAACCGCTGATCGTCAATATTCACGGCGAGTCGCGCCACGTGGGCAAACGTCCCCACGCGGATGCCGGGGGCAGCCAAGATCGCACGCAGTTGATTCGGCTCCGGCGGGAGCTGAAAGAGGCCATCGACGACGAGCACTACGAGCGGGCTGGCGAGTTGCGCGACGAGATTCAGCGCATCGAAGGGCGAAGGAGTTGACGCCGTGCAGTTAGACGATCTGACCACCAAAAACGGCGAATGGCTCCGCGGCGTCGGCCCCGAGTCGGACATCGTCATTAGCAGCCGCGTGCGGTTGGCTCGCAATCTGGCCGATTTCCCCTTCATCAGCCGCACGACCGCGCAGGACCGGGCGCGAATCGAAAAGACGTTGCACGAGCGGGTCGAGGAGGTCGCCTCCGAAAACGATCTTCTATATCTGGAGATGTCGCAGCTCGAGAAGGTTGATCGCCAGTTTCTCGTCGAGCGGCACCTGATCAGCCGGGAGCATGCCGAAGGGCAGGACGCCAGGGCCGTGGCCATCGACGCCCGGGAAAAGTTCAGCCTGATGATCAACGAGGAGGACCACCTCCGCATCCAGGCCATGCAGAGCGGCTTGGATCTCAACGCGGTGTGGCAGCAGGTCAACAAACTGGATGACCTGGTCGAGGAGAAGCTAACGTACGCCTTCGACGAGCGGCTGGGCTACCTGACGGCCTGCCCCACGAACGTCGGCACCGGCATGCGGGTAAGCGTCATGCTGCACCTGCCGGCGCTGGTGATAACGCGGCAGATCGACAAGGTGTTCCGCAGCTTGCAAAAAATCAGCCTGGCCGTTCGCGGCCTTTACGGCGAGGGCTCGCAGGCTATGGGCGACTTCTACCAGATCAGCAACCAAGTCACCCTCGGCCTGAGCGAATCGGACCTGATCCGCCGCGTCCGCGACATTGTGCCGGTCATCATCGACTACGAGCGGCAGGCGCGGGATTTCCTCGTCAAGGAGAGCCACGAGAATCTGCACGACCGTGTGAGCCGGGCCTACGGGATCCTGCGAACGGCACAAACCATCAGTTCCGAAGAGACAATGCACCTGCTTTCCAGCGTGCGGATGGGCGTCAACCTCGGACTTATCCGGGACCTCAATATCCCGACCATCAACGAGCTGTTCATTCGCACGCAGCCAGCCCATCTCCAGAAGATTACCGGCGGCGAGATGGAGACGACCGATCGGAACATCGAGCGGGCCAGATATCTCCGCCGGTATCTCAACAAGGAAGACGGCGCCGGGCCGACGGCTGAACACAACTGAGCCGGAGAGCTGGGCGTTACGCTTAGGCCCGATGCAGCTTCTTTATTCGCTGTTGCAGGGCGTTGACCACGCCCAACGGCACGAACCGCGCCAGTTCGGCGTCGTCGGCAATCCCTGCAATCTGCTTGATCAACGAACTTGAGACGTGGGCCAACTCGCCGTCGGCGATCATGAAGAGCGTCTCGATCTCCGGCGCCAAACGGCGATTGGCCATCATCATCGTCAACTCGGCGGCGATATCCGTGATCGGGCGGACGCCCCGGACCATGACCCGAGCCCCGCACTGCTTGACGAACGCCACAGCCAACCCGGCGAAAACGCCGATCTCGACGTTCGGAAGATGGGCCGTCGCGTCGCGGATCATCTGCTTCCGCTCTTCCGGCGTAAAAAGCGTCTCTTTCTCCACGTTCACGCCCACACCGACGATCAGGCGATCGAAGAGCCGGCTCGCCCGCTCCATGACGTTCAGATGACCTAGAGTCATCGGATCGAAAGAGCCCGGGTAGACAGCCACGCGCGGCGAAAGCTCAGGACTGGTCATGGAGCGATGCGGTTGACGGTGATGATTGCGATCGCGGCCAGGGCGGGCCGCAACGCCGTTCAATGTATTCCGTTGGGGCGGGGAGAGCAAGTCCCCCCGGTGGTCCGCGACCCCCGTCCCGGACGGCAGAACGTTGACGAGTAGCGGATCGGCGGACGAACAGCTATACTGGTAGATTAGCACTGTTGTTGCCCGCAGAGAGGGAGAGCTTATCGATGCCGAAGGCCCTGTGTCTGGTGGGGATGGTCGTGGCAGTGCTCCTGCTGCTGGTGTTCGGCCTGGATTTGGCGGTCGGGTTCCCCTTCGGTCGACTAAGTCTGGTTATGGACATCGGATTTCTGCTCTGCTCCGCAGCGCTCGGCTACATGAGCTGGACGACGTTGCAGGAGCAGAAGTAAATCCCCTCCCGCCAGCCTTGGCAACGGTCTTTGTTGATTTCCGACGTTTAGAATAACAGTCATGGCATCCGACGAACGTCCAGTGGAAGCGCCCCGTCGAGGGCGTGAGCCGCTTGCTCCGGTCAAGCGAAAACGGCTGGAGAAGGTCTACGAGGTGGCCGACAAGAAGGCTGCCGCGGCGGCTACGCCTGCCGACTTCGAGTACGCCACAAAGCTCTTGGCCGAATGCGTTTCTGGCGATCCGGCTAACCCAGTTTGGGTCAATCGTTACCTCGAAAATCTCCAGAAGAGATACGGAAACAACAAAAAAGGCGCCCCGCTGGCCCAGTTCAAGGAACGCGGTGCCCGCAGCGCCATGAAAAAAGCGCTGACGCAACAGCAGTACGACGAGGTCATCCGGCAGGGGCTCAAGGTGCTGGCGGTCAATCCTTGGGACTTGTCGGCACTCATCTTGATGGCCACCGCTGCGAACAAGTCAGGCGATCGCGACTGCGAGTCGTGCTATTTGAAGTCGGCCCTGATCGGGTCGCCGAAGGACCCCGCGGCCAACCGCCTCATGGCCATCTGGTTCTCGGACCGAGGTCTAATCGATCAATCCATCGTCTTTTGGCACCGAGTCGAAGAGGCGGTCCCGCACGACGAGGAGGCCAAACGGACGATCGCTTCGCTAACCGTTCAGAAACAACACACCAGCGGAAGATTTGAGGAAGAGGACGAAGCGTCCCGCAGGCGGAAAGCAAAGACGCAGGAGCAGGAGAAGCTGTCGCTCGAACAGATTCTGCAGCGAAAGGTCCAAAGCGATCCGAACGACACCGCGCCGCTGCTGGAACTCGGGCAGTATTATCTCAACTCGGACCGCTTCGCCGAGGCGGACGCGGTGCTCCGCAAGGCGCATCAACTCGCCCCAGACGACCCCGATATCCGCGACAAGTGGGACGATTGCCAACTTCGCCGCCTCCGGCAAGGCATCGTCAAGGCAAGCGATCCGGAGTCGAAGAAGAAACTCGAGCAGCAGTATTACGAACACGAGGTGCAAATCTATCAGAACCGGGTCGCACGCAACCCGAACAATCTCGCGTTTAAGTACGAGCTCGGCTACCGCTACATGAAAACGAAGCGGTATCCGGAAGCGATTCGCGAATTGCAGGCCGCCGAAGGCGATCCCCGCCGCAAGGGTATTTGCATGCTCGTCCTCGGCGAGTGCTTCCAGCAGATAAAACAGTACGATCTGGCCAAAAAACACTACGAACTGGCTTTGGAGGAGCTATCCGAGCGAGATACCGATAACAGGAAGAAGGCGCTTTATCTGGCCGGTCGCCTGACGCTGCATATGCGGGACCTGGAAGCGGCGAAGAAGCATCTCACGACGCTTGCCGCCATGGATTTCACGTACAAGGACGTCTCCCAGCTACTAGACAAGCTGGCCCGGTTACGCGACAATGGGGCCGATACTGTCCGGCCGTCCGAGCCGCCAGAAAACGCGCAGTCGCCTGAGCCGAAAGACGCGTAGAAAATAATCCGGCGGTTCTCCTATAATGGGTGACTTCCGCCTTAACACCCCCTTTTGACTCCACCATGCCGAATATTCAGAGCGCTAGGAAGCGATTGAAGCAGAGCCTTGTCCGCCGCGACCGTAACCGGTCCACCAAGCGGGCCATCCACACCGAGTGCAAGAAGGTGCTCGTCGCGGTAAAGGACGGGAACGTCGAGCAGGCCGAGGCGGAACTTCGCACTGTGGCCAAACGTGTCGACAAGGCCGCAGCCAAGAAGGTCATTCACCGCAACGCTGCCGCCCGGGTAAAGTCCCGCCTCTCGGCCAAAGTCAAGAAGCTCAAGGGCAAGTAACGGCTGCGGCCGCTCCACCCGCCTCAAGCCATGGCAACCAAGCCGTTCGCCTTCGAACGGCTTTCTGTTTTGCGCGCATGCTGCCAGCGCCAATGAGGAGCCAGACCCGGACAGGAACGCCGGGACGCTCGCTTCCCGGCTATAGCAGGCTTTCCAACAGAAGGCGAATCTTGCGCATCTCGGTGAGCTGATCGACATCCGGCATCGGAACGATGTCGACGCACAGCGCCCGATCGTAGTGCACCTTGTTGAGCTGATTGATCAGCCGGCCGTACTCCACCTCTCCTTGGCCAACGCGAACCTGCAACTGTTCCTTGCTGGTGTCGCGGAGTCGCACGTGATAGACATAGGGCATCAACAGGTCGTAGTCCGCGCCGCCGCGTGGGCCGTAAATGTAGTGGCTCGGGTCGAGCGTAATGCCTAGGCCCTTGACGTTGTCGCAGAGCACTTTGGCTGTGTCGGGATTCTCGGTCATGCGGCCCACCTCGGTCAACAGGCCGACGCGAACGCCTTCACGCGAGGCCAGGGCGACCATCGCACGCAGCCGCTCAACCTCGGCGTTGAACGGCGTGCCCAATTCCCCGGACCTGACCGTGATCGTCACGACCTTGATGGCTTTCGCCAAGCGACAGCACGCCGCAAACTGGTGGTAATACTCGGGCTCTGGCGCATCGATGTCAACGCTCAGGGCAACTGGGGTAAGCCGGTGACTCTGGCGACACTGCACAACGGCCGCTTCCGTGTCGGCCGACACCCACGACGGCGTCATATGGCCATCGTGCTCGTGAATCATGATTTCCACGCAGGTATATTCCAGTTCCACCAACTGCAACATGGCGGCACTCAACTGCATTTGCGGGAAACAGCGGCTCGTAGCGGCGACAAACATGCGGCGATTCCTTTCAGGCTCGAAACATCAGGCACGAGGCCGCAACCGTCGGCGACTGCAACGAGCAACCGACTGGCCGTAGCTTCGTGGCGGCCACTAGCTTACCCTGCCACGCCCCATTCTGGCAACACCGGGCCAATTGCTTCGCCGGCTCTGCCGTGTAGAATGATTCCTTCCACTTAGCGAAGGAGAAGCCAGATGGACGACCAGTCAACCCCGTCGAACGCGCTGCCAGCATCCCCATTGCGGCCCGAAATCGTGCGTGAGACACGGCGGAAACCCGGACTCTTCGGGCGGCTGGTCAAGGCGATGATCGTGGTCGGCCTGCTCGGCTCCATCGCCCTGAATCTGGTGCTCTTCGTCGTCGTCGGCCTGCTCGGTGCCGGACTCTCCGAAGACGGGCGCGTTCGGGAAAAGTTCGTGGCCGGCAACCGGCACGGCGACGAAAAGGTGGCCATCTTCTCCATCGAAGGGATGATCGTTAGCGGCGAAGGATTCTTCAAACAGCAGCTCGACCACGCCAAGAAAGACATCGAGGAAGGCAACCTGAAAGCCATCGTGGTGCGCGTCAATTCGCCGGGCGGCACGGTCACCGGCAGCGATTACATGTTGCACCAGTTGAAAAAACTGACTGCCGGCGAACGACGCATACCTATTGTCGTCAGCATGGGTGACATCGCCGCCAGCGGCGGCTACTACGTCTCGATGTGCGTTGGTGACGCGGAGGACGCGATTTTCGCCGAACCGACCACCACGACCGGATCGATCGGCGTGCTTTTTCCCCACTACAATCTCGGCGAACTGATGGAGAAATGGGGTATCGCTGATGACACCGTCGCCAGCAATCCCTTGAAAACCATGGGCAGCCTCGCCCGAAAAATGACCGCGAAGGAACGCGAAATCTTTCAGGCGTTGGTCGACGACAACTTCAACCGGTTCAAGGACGTGATTAAGCAGGGACGTCCCAGGTTTCGCCGCGAGCCGGCCGCGCTGGACAAGCTCGCCACCGGCCAGGTCTTCACCGCCAACCAGGCGATGGCCAACGGACTTGTGGACCGGATCGGGTTCGTCGAGGACGCCGTCGACAGGGCAATTCGTCTGGCCCGGCTCGATAAGAAAAACGTGAAGGTCGTGAAGTACAAAGCGGAGCCGACGTTGTCGGAGGCCATTTTTGGCCGAGGGCAGGCCCAACAACAGTCGGTCAATTTGTCCGCGATCCTTGACGCTGCGACCCCTCGGGCATACTACCTTTACACTTGGCTGCCAGGCCTGACGAACAGCCCACGGTAACCGTCGAGGCCCGCGGCGGCAGCCGGGCCGCACCCCGCTTCTGGCTGCAACACTCTCAGCTTGCTCCCCCAAGCTTTTGCCATGCTGGCGCTGTCTATTCACGCGGGCTAAAGTTCTGCCACCTGCGTTGACGATAACGATTGCAACGATTTTATCGGGCGCAATGATTCTGTGTGAAACGCTGATGTGGCAATGTAGGCAAAATGCCTTCTCATGGAGGTGGCCGATGACTAGCTCTTTCAACCAGCGGTGCCCCTTGCGGATGATGTTGCTCGGCCTGGGGTTGCTGGCCGGTATCGGGCTGACAGGCTGCCAGTCGGACTTCGGCGGGCAGACGCTCCCGAGTCCCTACTACATGAACGACGATGTGCAGTACTTCCCGCCAGGGCCGGAGTTCAAGCTCGCCCGGGAGGCCGCCGCGCAGAAGGCCTACAACCAAGACATGACGCAGCAGCAGATGCAGCAACAGGGCAGACGCTAATCGAATCTGGAAACACGCCGAGCGCGGCCGACTGAGCCTTGGCAGGATCGGTGTCGAGCCAATCCGTTGATGCTCACGGTTGCGTTGTTGGGGGGGACGGCGCCTTGCGTTGCTGGCGTCCAAGGCGCGGAGTGCCGCCACCGCGGTACCCCTTGGACGTCAGCAGCACAAGGAATTGCTGCTTTGTACTCCTTGCGCACTGCGTGAGGAAAGTATCGTTCCCTTCATTGCCACGGCGCTGCCATGCCCGAGCTTCCCCTCACGCCTGCCGTTCAGCACTGGATCTACGTAGTGCTGATCTGGGTGGGCTTCGGGGCCTTGGCCGGTTTGCTGGCAACGGTGCTGTTCCCTTTCCGCCGCCCCGCCGGACCGTTTTGGGCGGTCGTTCTGGGCATCAGCGGAAGCGCGGTGGGCTTGTGCGTCCTCAGTTGGCTCTTCCCCGGCCGGGTCGCCAATCCGATTAGTCCCCTCGGGTTCCTGGCCGCAACGGTTGGCTCGCTGGCGCTGCTGGCACTCTACCGCTTGGGCGAGGCTCTGTTTGCCAAGCGCGGTGACGCCGAGGCGGACGAACCGTGACAAAAGCCGTCCGGCGACGCCGAAGTCTTGCATTTCGCACGGCCGTCCGGTAGAACCTCACGGAGCAGCTAGGAACACACCCCGATGAGCGACGCGCCTACGGATCTGATCGCACGCTTGCAGCAAAATATCTCGCGCGTCGTGCTGGGCGAGCCAAACGCGGTGCGGTTGGCGGTGGTGGCGCTTTTGGCGGGCGAACACATTCTGCTCGAGGACGTGCCCGGCGTTGGCAAAACGCTCGTCGGCAAGGCGATCGCCCGGAGCTTGGCCGGCCGCTTCCACCGCATCCAGTTCACGCCCGATCTCCTGCCGGCCGACATCACGGGCAGCAGTCTCTACAACGGACAGACGCACGAGTTCCTGTTCAACCCCGGTCCCATCTTCGCCAACATCGTGCTGGCGGACGAAATCAATCGGGCGACGCCCAGAACGCAGAGCGCGCTGCTGGAGTCGATGAGCGAACGCCAAGTCTCGGCCGACGGGCAGACTCACCCGCTCCCGCGGCCCTTCATGGTCATCGCCACGCAAAACCCCGTCGAGTTCGAGGGCACCTATCCATTGCCCGAGAGCCAGCTTGACCGATTCCTGCTCCGCATTCCGCTGGGCTACCCCGCACGCGAAGTCGAGTTGGAAGTGCTGGCGACGCATCGCGACGGTGAGCCGGTCGATTCACTCGGGCCGGTGCTGGATTGCGAACAGGTGATGGCGCTGCAGGCGGCGGTTCGACAAGTGGCCGTGGAACGCTCGATCGACGAATACCTCTTGGACATCGTCCAGGCGACGCGACAGTGCGACGAGCTGCATGTCGGCGTCAGCACCCGCGGGGCCTTGGCATTTTATCGGGCTGCCCAGGCGGTAGCGCTAGTCGCCGGTCGGCAGTACGTCGTGCCGGACGATGTTAAACAGTTGGCCGTTCCAGTGCTCGCCCATCGTGTGATTCCCCGGGGCTATCTCCATGGCGGCCAGCGCGAGACGCTCGAATCGCTCATCGAGCAGTTGGTCGACCGGATTCCGGTACCGGGGTAAGTCAGTAGGCCCGATGGCGACTTGCCGGGCTCTGACGCAATCCGGGCGGCAACTCAAAGCAGCGTGCGGAATCCCATCTGTTCGAAGTGGTGGTCCGACGTAAGGGCATCGCTCAGCCCGTGTTCCTGCATCGCCACGCAGGAAATGCAATCCGTCAATGACCATTCCTTGTCGGCCCGCCGTGCAAACAAGTCGAAGCCTCGATCGAAAAGCTCTTGGCTGGAGGGCAGAATCGTGACCTGGGGATCGATCCGCAATGCAGCAATGAACTCAACTACCGTGGACCGGAAGGGCGGCCGGCATAGGGCATCCGCAAGCTCGGTGAGCACCCACGTAGTCGTCAACAACCGACCGTCATAATTGGGCGTAAGCTCAACGGCGCGACCGTGCAACTCATCCCGGAAGTTCAACAGCGCAAGGTAGTAAACCGTGTCTGCGAATACTTCCGTCACTTCTTTGGTGCTCCGTGCAGGTAGTGGTCGTGATTGCGGGCCAAGTCCGATGGCAGCCCTTCGAGCTTTCCGGCGAACTTCATCAGTCGCGCCCCAAGCGTAGAGCTACCGCCCTCCGGCGGCACCACGGCCACTTGCACTTCTGCCCCCTCCGGAAGCGCGGGCAGTTGATCGAACACTACAACGCCGTTTTGCACATGACCGCGATAGACCATAGAAGCCTCCTTATCGGACGGCCATTTCCACCATATAATACTATACGAATATCTAGGCGGAAACACAACCGCCATCACGACTCCCGCAATCGTGCCCGGTATGTTCCAACTCGTTGCCCCCTTTGAACCCGCCGGCGACCAACCCCAGGCCATCGAGGCATTGATCGAGGGCCTGCACGCGGAGAAGAAGCATCAGGTGTTGATGGGCGTCACCGGCTCCGGCAAGACGTTCACCATGGCCAACGTCATCCAAGCCGTGCAGCGGCCCGTGATGGTGATGTCGCACAACAAGACGCTGGCCGCCCAGTTGTACTCCGAGTTCAAGCAGTTCTTTCCGCACAACGCGGTCCACTACTTCGTCAGCTATTACGACTACTACCAGCCCGAGGCGTACATCCCGCAACGCGACATCTACATCGAGAAGGATGCCGCGATCAATCAGCAGATCGAGCGCTTGCGGTTGGCCGCCACCAGCGCGCTGGTGAGCCGGCGAGACGTGATCATCGTCGCCAGCGTCTCGTGCATCTACGGGCTCGGCTCGCCGGAGGACTATAAGGCGATGATGGTCGGCCTGGAACGTGGGCAGACGGTCGATCGCGATCACGTGTTGGCCAAGCTGGTCGATATCCAATATGAGCGGAACGACATCGAGTTTCAGCCCGGCAAGTTCCGCGTCCGCGGCGATTGCGTCGAGGTTTGGCCGACCTCGGAGGAGACGGCCTACCGCGTCGAGTTTTGGGGTGACGAAGTCGAGCAGCTTTCGGTCATCAATCCCACCAGCGGCGAGGTGATCGAGCGGCCCGAGCAGCTTTTCGTCTATCCCTGCAAGCACTTCGTGCTGCCCGAGGAGCGAATCGAAGGGGCCGTGGCCGAGATTAAGCGAGAATTGAAGGAGCGGCTCGCGCAGTTCAAGGATCAGGGCAAGCTGTTGGAAGCCCAGCGGCTCAGCGCCCGCACCCGGTTCGACATCGAGATGCTTCAAGAGGTCGGCTACTGCCCGGGCATCGAGAACTACAGCCGGCCGCTCTCCGGGCGTCCGGCCGACTCGCCGCCGGATACGCTCTTCAGCTTCTTCTCCGACGACTTCCTCCTGTTTGTCGACGAGTCGCACGTGAGCGTGCCGCAGGTCCGCGGCATGTACTTCGGCGACCACAACCGCAAGGTGACGCTCGTCGAACACGGTTTTCGGCTGCCCAGCGCGCTCGATAACCGGCCGCTCCGGTTCGAGGAATGGGAGCAGCGGATCAAGCAGGTGATCTACGTCTCGGCCACGCCCGGCCCGTA
>JAJFUI010000164.1 GCA_021372555.1 Planctomycetaceae bacterium
TGGGCAACGGCCGCCGCCTCGCGAACCCAGCTCGCTGGGCCGTAGACGCCGGTCTTCGAGAAGTCAATCGGCTTGAATCCGATCTTCGCGGCGGGCGAATCCGGCCGCAAGCGGAAGTCGAACCGCGCGGCGTCGACGAACTGCGGATCCGCGATCATCGAGCCGGCGTCCTTGCCCGTCGCGTGCCACGCGGCGAAGTCCATTCTGGCCGGCCGCACCGGCGCGCCTGAGGCGTCGAAATAGAGATTGCTTTGCAGTTTGACGTTCTGGTCTCGCCACTCGCCGGCCAGCAACGGCCCGCCGCTCCAATAGATGATATTGTTCGAGAACGTGAAGGAAAGGTGCGGCTCGATCCTGCTTCGCTGCAGTTGACCGTCGTGGCCGAAGGCGAAGATGTTGTTCCGCAGCACGTTCTCGCGGCCGTAGTGCTGATGGTAGCTGCCGGTCGACGTGTTGTAGACCAGATTGTTCTCGATCAGGATGCCGCTGCTGCCTTCGTCGTTGTAAATGCCCCAGCCGCCGCTGCCGAATTGGTCGTAGGAACAGACGTCGTGAATCACGTTGTTGCGGATCGTCGTGCGAGGCGAGACGCCAAGCGTATAGACGCCGCCCATATCACTCAGCATGCCATGGCCGAGATGGTGAATATGGTTGAACTCGATCCGGTTGTCGTGAGCCGGGTTCTCGTCGTAGCCCCAAGACCATCCGGCGGAAATGCCCGTGTAATAGAAGTCGGCGACGTCGTTGTGCGTGATTTGGTTGTAACCGCTCTGTCCGATCCAGATGCCGACGCTTCCGCGATCGAGGCGCCCACCCGAGCGGATAATGTTGTTGTCGATGGTGCAATGGCCCGTGGCCTGGGCGTCGGAAGGACTGATGCGCTCGTCGCCGATTCGGATGCCGCCGCCGGCCATGTCTTGGATCAGACATCGCTCGATGCGGCACCGCTGGCAGCCGCGCCGCAGATGGATCGCGTAGCAGCCGGTGTGCCCTACCCGGCAGTCCTCGATCGCGAGATCTTCGACGCCGTCCGCGGTGATCGCGGCCGGAAGCTGATGGCCGGCCTGCACGCCGACCAAGCCGGACGCCGGCAGCGGACACCGATCATGCCCGAACGAGAGGCCGCGGAACACAATGTGTTTGACCCGCTCTTCGGCATTGCCGGCGAACCGAACGAGGCCTTCGACGGCCGGCGCGATCACTTCCGCCGTCGTCATATCTTCGCGGGGCAGCGGGATGTAGTAGAGGTCTCCGCCACGGTCGAGGAACCATTCGCCGGGGGCGTCGAGGGCCGCCTTGACGTTCTCGATCGTATAACGCTGACGTCCTGGCCAGTTGAGAAACGGCCAGGCGGTCTTCCCTCGAAGGATGACGATGCCGCTTTGCGGATCGACCGATGCGACCTGCGACACCGAATTCTCCCAGGAGAAGTAGGCCGTGATGACAGCATCGCCCAACTGGCTTTTGGGGGTCGCCGCCAGCACGGCGAGGTCATTCGAGCTGGCCCGGAATGCCCGACTGCCCGCCGGTTCGCTCTTGCCGGTCGCCGGGTCAACCGCTGTCTCGACCTTCCCGCGAACGTAGAAATACGACTGGTTCGGCTCCCGCGCCCGGATCGCCCGCCGGCCGTTGACGTAGAGGTCGTCGAAGTACCATCGGCCGGCCTCGACCTCCGGAAGATGCGCCTTCCACGTTCGGCCGTCGACGCGAGTGAATCCGCCAATGCGGCGACCGCCGCTCAGCACGGGCCGCGCGCCCTCGGCCGCCTGATAGACGATCGGGGCGTCGGCCGTCCCGCTGTCCTGCGGCTCGAACGTGAGCGTTTCGCGAAGCGGGTAGGTCCCGCCGGCCACCTGCACGACGATTGCTGACTTCGGAGCGCCGGCGGCCGTCAGCTTTCGCACGGCGTCTCGCGCCGCGGCCAGGGTCGCCAGCGGGCCGTCGGAACGGTCGGCGTTGGGCCGTTCGAGCTTGCCCGACCATGCGTCATCGCCGTCTGGGGCAACGAACAACGCCGGGGCGGTCGAACCGTGC
>JAJFUI010000187.1 GCA_021372555.1 Planctomycetaceae bacterium
CAATGTGCCGGCCGACGTCGTCTGGTACGCCCCCCGCACCAGTGAATTATGGAAGGGAGTCATGTGGGCCATCTTCGTTCTGCATTTTGTTGTGCCTTTTTTTCTTTTGCTGATGCGGCCCGTCAAACGCAATAGCACAACCGTAGCCTGGGTCGCTACCCTGATCCTCCTCATGCAGTTGGTATTCTTGTGTTACGAAGTGTTGCCGGGCGGTTCCAGGGACGATGGAACCTTGCCGGCGGCGGCGCGACTGATCGAGGCGGGAATGGTTCTTCTGATTCCGTTGGCTCTGGGTTGCCTCTGGCTCGCGCGGTTCCTGCAACAACTAGTGCGGCGGCCACTCGTCCCGCCTCACGACTGGAATCGAAAGGCCGCTTTGCATCTTCGCCGTTTGGAGCACGAAGAGCGAGCGCGAGAGGAGGGACGAGTCAATGGATGACCGAAGTCCCGAGCACCCGGGTGTGCACTTCGAAAGAAAGGACGTTCGGTTCGGCTGCTTGCTTGCGGCGCTGCTGGCGGCGGGCTGCGTTCTTGTCGGGCTAAGCTACACGATCTGGCAATTCTACTGGTGGCAAGCCGGCGTCCATGAAAGGGAAGGCCGGTCCCCGTATCCGATGGCCCCGGCCCCGTCGACGCGTCTGCCGCGTGAGCCGCGATTGGAGCAACTGGAGCGGATGGCCCGCGTCGAGAGCGATACTCTATCGAGTCGGCTTGCGGCGCAGCAGAGAGTTCTCGACAGCTACGGCCCGAGCGGTGAAAAGGGGTTCGTACACATACCGATCGAGCAGGCCATCAAGGCGGTCGCTGGCCGGTTGCCGGTTCGACACAAGCCGCCAGAGGCACCGGTGAAGAGCAGGGGGCTAGTCAATTCGGGCGACTCCAATTCCGGACGCATGTTCCGAGGAGACTCGCCATGACGACCATCACGCGATTGGTGACGCGCTTTGCAGTCGTGCTTTCGCTTGCGTGCTGGCGCCCCGCGTACGGCCAGGACGCCACCGCGCCGGCCATCCTTCGCAAGGTTGGCTTCGATCAGCGGTTGAACCACCAGGTTCCAGGCGATCTCACGTTCACCGACGAGAATGGCGCAAAAGTAAGGCTAGGTGATTATTTCGGGGACAAGCCGATCATCTTGGTTCTAGCGTACTATCGTTGCCCCATGCTCTGCACATTGGTGCTGAACGGACTGGTGCAAGGCATGCGCGACATGCCGTTTTCCATTGGCAAGGAGTTTAGGGTCCTGACGATAAGCTTTGACCCGCGAGAAACGCCGGATCTCGCGGCCGCGAAGAAACAGACGTACCTTGCCAGCTACGGCCGCGCTGGAGCCGGGGCGGACTGGCATTTCTTGACGGGCAAGCAGGACTCGATCGCCAAGCTCACCGAGGCCATCGGATTTCGGTACGTCTATGACGAGAAGCAAGACCAGTTCATTCACACCAGCGGCATCGTCATTTTGACGCCGCACGGCAAGGTGTCCCGCTACTTCTATGGCATTCGGTTCCCCGCGCGCGATTTGCGATTGGGCCTGGTCGAGGCATCCGCAAACCAGATTGGCTCGCCGACCGATCAGGTTCTGCTCTACTGCTTCCACTATGATCCGCAGACCGGCAAATACACGACGAGCATTTTGAACTTTGTCCGGCTTGGCGGAGTGGCAACGGTGCTCGCCGTCGCGGCGCTGGTGTGGTTCCTACTGCGACGCGAACGACGCCACAGAAACGCAGCGGCCGCCGAGCAACGCTCCCTTGATATGGCCGGCCTCTCGAACGACTCGCGGAGGGCCGGTCCATGACCATCGCTGACATCGCCCTGTTTCCGCCGCGTGCTTCGACGACCGCCAGTCAAGTCGACATGCTGTTCCTCTTTTTGCTTACCGTCTGCGGTGCAGTGACGCTGCTGGTGGCGGTGCTGCTTGTCTATTTTGCGATTCGCTACCGTCGGCGGAGCGGAGAGGTCGGCAATCCGCCGAAGACGGATGCCTCGGACGCTCTCGAGTGGTTTTGGACGCTAACGCCGCTGCTCTTCTTCGCGGGAATGTTTATCTGGGGAGCGAAGGTCTATTTTGGCGCGTACCGTCCGCCTGACGATGCGGCGACGATTTACGTGGTCGGAAAGCAATGGATGTGGAAGTTTCAGCATCCGGAGGGGCAGCGGGAGATCGACTCGTTACACGTACCGCTGGGGCGGCCGATCCGGCTACTGATGACCTCCGAGGACGTCATTCATAGCCTCTTTATTCCCGATTTCCGCATTCACATGGACCTGCTCCCCGGGCGTTACACGTCAGTGTGGTTCAAGCCGACGCGGGTGGGCATGTATCGTCTCTTCTGTTCGCAATACTGCGGGACCAACCATGCTGGCATGACGGGCGTCGTGGTTGTGATGGAGCCGGCCGACTATCAGAAATGGCTGCACGAAAGCGCCGAAGGATCCATGGCCCTGCAAGGTCGGAAAGTGTTTCTCAAGTACCGCTGCATCAGTTGCCATAGCGGTGACGCGGGAGGCAGGGCGCCGACCCTCGGGGGGCTGTTTGGAAACATCGTCGTCCTCAACGATGGGCGAACGGTGAAGGCCGACGAATACTACATCCGGGAATCTATCGTCTATCCCAGCGCGAAAATCGTGGCCGGATATGAGAACATCATGCCGACGTACCAGGGGCAAGTGAGCGAAGAGGAAATCTTTCAACTGATCGCGTACCTGCAGTCGCTTAAGCCGGGAGAGACGCCAAGCCGCGTGGAAAGCTTCCCGCCGCCGACAACGACACCGCCCATCAACACCAAGGACCGATAGGTCATGAACGAGCAGACACCCGCCCAACCGATGGCACTGCTTAACGAGCCCGCGACGAACTACCTGGATGCGTCCTATAGCGTCGTCTCGTGGCTGTTTACGACGGACCACAAGCGAATCGCCATTCTCTATCTGATTCCCGTAACGCTCATGTTCTTTATCGGCGGTCTGGCTATTTCGCTGGACCGTTTGAACCTGATGACGCCGGACGGCATGTTGGTCGACGCGGACACGTACAACAAGCTGTTTACGATCCACGGCGTCATTATGGTGTTCTTCTTCCTGGTCCCGGTGATTCCGACCGTGCTGGGCAACTTCTTTCTGCCGTTGATGATCGGCGCCAAGGATCTTGCATTCCCGCGCATCAATCTCCTGAGTTGGTACCTCTACATGATCGGGGCGGCGTGGACGAGCGCCGCCGTTCTGGCCGGAGGGGTCGACACGGGCTGGACGTTCTACACGCCGTATAGCTCGATGTCGTCTCATTACAATGTCGTGCTGACAATGATGGGGGTGGTGATCGCGGGGTTCTCCTCCCTGCTGACCGGCTTGAACTTCATCGTGACAGTCCACTGGCTTCGGGCGCCGGGCATGAATTGGTTCCGGTTGCCGATCTTCGTCTGGACGATGTACGCGACGAGTTTCATCTTCCTGCTGGCCGTCCCCGTGTTGGCGATGTCGCTGATCCTGGTGATTCTCGAGCGGATACTGCAGATCGGGATCTTCGATCCGGCGCTGGGCGGCGACCCGCTCTTGTTCCAGCATCTGTTTTGGTTCTATTCGCACCCGGCCGTCTATATCATGATTCTGCCGGGCATGGGAGTCGTGAGCGAGGTGATCCCTTGCTTTGCCAGGAAGCAGCTCTATGGTTACAAGTTCGTTGCTTTCTCCAGCTTTGGCATCGCCTGTCTTGGCTTCTTTGTCTGGGCGCACCACATGTTCGTCGCCGGCATCTCGCTGTACGCGGCCCTGATATTCTCCAGTCTAAGCTTCATGGTGGCGGTTCCTTCGGCGATCAAAGTGTTCAACTGGACCGCCACGCTTTACAAGAGCTCGATCACCTTCGAGGCGCCGATGCTCTTCGCGCTGGGCTTCGTGGCGTTGTTCACGTTTGGTGGCATGGCGGGACTGTTTCTTGCCACGCTGGGTGTGGATATGCACGTTCATGACACGTATTTCGTGATTGCGCACTTCCATTTCATCATGGTTGGCGGAATGGTGTTGGGCTATATGGCTGGGTTGCACTACTGGTGGCCCAAGATGACTGGGCGTCTGTATTCGGACTGGTGGTCGCGCATCACGGCCATGGTCATTTTTATCGGCTTCTTCCTGACGTTCTTGCCCCAGTTCGTGCTGGGTTACAACGGCATGCCGCGGCGCTATCACATGTATGCGCCGGAGTTCCAGGTTTGGAACGTGATGTCGACGGCGGGGGCGTCGATCCTGGGCGTTGGCTACGTGTTGCCGCTGGTATATCTGCTCGGTTCTCTGCGGTATGGGAAGCCGGCCGGGCGAAACCCCTGGCATGCCACGGGGCTGGAGTGGCAGACGCCGTCGCCGCCGCCAACGGAAAACTTCGAGGAGAGCCCGGTCGTAGTGCGTGCGCCTTACCAATATCACTTGGAAAAAGCCCAAAATGAACCTTAAACAG
>JAJFUI010000268.1 GCA_021372555.1 Planctomycetaceae bacterium
CACTTCTTCGACGGCTTCCGCATCTCGCACGAAGTGAACAAGATCGAGCAGCTCACCGAGGACGACTGCAAGGCCATGATCGACATGGACCTCGTTGCCGCCCATCGCCAGCGCGCCCTGTCGCCCGAGCGACCGAAGCTCCGCGGCACGGCCCAGAACCCCGACGTCTTCTTCCAGGCTCGCGAGGCGTGCAACCCGTTCTACGCGAAGTGTGCGGCGATCATCCAGAAGCACATGGACAAGTTCGCCAAGCTCACCGGTCGCCAATACCATCTGTTCGACTACACCGGCGCTCCGGACGCCGAGCGGGTGATCGTCATCATGGGTTCCGGCGGCGGCGTGGTCGAGGAGACCGTCGACAAGCTGGTCGCCGAAGGTCAGAAGATCGGCGTCCTGAAGATTCGCCTCCTCCGCCCCTGGGACACGACCTCTTTCGTGGCCGCACTGCCCAAGTCGGTCAAGCAGATCGCCGTCCTCGACCGCACCAAGGAGCCGGGCGCCGCTGGCGAGCCGCTGTACCAAGACGTCGTAACGTCACTGACCGAAGGTTGGGCGAAGTACGCCGGCAACGGTTCGATGCCGCGAGTGATCGGCGGCCGCTACGGACTCTCTTCGAAGGAGTTCACGCCGGCCATGGTCGCCGCGGTGTACGCCGAGTTGGCCAAGCCCCAACCGAAACTGCAGTTCACCATCGGCATCAATGACGACGTGACGAAGCTGAGCCTCGACTACGATCCCGCCTTCTCGACCGAGGGCGACGACGTGGTTCGAGCCGTGTTCTTCGGCCTCGGCAGTGATGGCACCGTGAGCGCCAATCGCAACTCGGTGAAGATCATCGGCGAGAACACCGCGCTGCACTCGCAGGGTTATTTCGTCTACGACTCCCGCAAGGCCGGCTCGGTGACGACCTCGCACGTCCGCTTCAGCCCCCGCCCCATCAAGGGCTCGTACCTGGTGCATCGGGCGAACTTCGTCGCCTGCCACCAGTTCCATTTCCTGGAACGCATCGACATGCTTTCCATGGCTGAGCCGGGCGCGACGTTCCTGCTGAACAGCCCCTACCCGGCCGACCAGGTCTGGAACCATCTGCCCGTCGAAGTGCAGGACGTGATCGTCGCCAAGAAGCTCAAGTTCTACGTGGTCGACGCCTACAGCGTGGCTCGCGAGGCCAACATGGGCGTTCGCATCAACACGATCATGCAAACCTGCTTCTTCAAGCTGGCCAACGTAATTCCGGCCGACGACGCCATCGCCCAGATCAAGGAAGCCATCAAGCGGACCTACGGCAAGAAGGGCGGCACCAAGGTCATCGAGCAGAACAATGCCGCCGTCGACGCCGCCATGGCCGCTCTCCATGAAGTGAAGTACCCGACCCAGGCCAGCTCGAAACTGCACGTGCTCCCGGCAGTCCCGGCCAACGCCCCGGCGTTCGTCAAGGACGTGCTGGGCGTGATGATCGCCAACCGCGGCGACGACCTGCCCGTCAGCGCGCTGCCCTGTGACGGCACCTTCCCGACAGGCACCACCCAGTACGAGAAGCGGAGTATCGCTCAGGACATCCCCATCTGGGATCCGAAGATTTGCACACAGTGCGGACTGTGCTCCTTGACCTGCCCGCACGCGACCATCCGCATGAAGGCCGTGGACCCGGCGCTGTTGGCCAACGCCCCGGCCAGTTTCAAGACGACCGACTACAAGGGGAAGGAGTTCCCCGGCTGGAAGTTCGTCGTGCAAGTGGCCCCCGACGACTGCACCGGTTGCAGCCTGTGCACCCAGGTCTGCCCGGCCAAGGACAAGGAGCAGGTCAAGCACAAGGCGATCGACATGGAGCCGAAGCTCCCGCACTTGGACGAAGAGCGGGCGAACTACGAGTTCTTCATGTCCCTGCCCGACGCCGACCGCTCCAAGGTCAAGCCGGACACGATCAAGGGCTCGCAAATGTTGCTGCCGCTGTTTGAGTTCTCCGGTGCCTGCGCCGGCTGCGGTGAGACGCCTTACATCAAGCTCTTGACGCAGTTCTACGGCGACCGGATGCTGATCGCCAACGCGACCGGCTGCTCGTCGATCTATGGCGGCAACCTGCCTTGCACGCCCTACACGGTCAACGCCGAGGGACGCGGCCCCTCCTGGTCGAACTCCTTGTTCGAGGACGCCGGCGAGTTCGGGTTCGGCATCCGACTGGGCGTGAACCAACAGGTCAAGTACGCCCATGAGTTGGTGCGCCGGCTCTCCGGCCAGTTGGGCGACGCCTTCGTTGCCGCGCTGCTGAACAACAAGCAGGAGACCGAAGAGGAGATCGCCACCCAGCGGCTCCGCGTGGCCGAGTTGAACAAGCAGCTTGCCAAGATCAACTCGCCGGACGCCAAGGCCCTGTTGGCCTCGTCCGACTACCTGATCCGCAAGAGCATCTGGAGCTTCGGCGGCGACGGCTGGGCCTACGATATCGGTTTCGGCGGCCTCGATCATGTCTTCGCCTCCGGCCGCGATCTCAACATCCTCGTGCTCGACACCGAAGTGTACTCGAACACGGGCGGCCAGGCGTCGAAGTCGACGTTCCGCGGGGCCGTCGCCAAGTTCGCCGCTGGTGGAAAGAACGCCGGCAAGAAGGACCTCGGCATGATCGCCATGTCCTACGGCAACGTCTTCGTCGGCTCGATCTCGCTGGGCGCCAATCCGATGCACGCCATCCGCACGATCCGGGCGGCCGAGTCGTACCAAGGCACCTCGCTGATCATCGCCTTCTCGCACTGCATCAACTGGGGCATCAACATGTCCCAGGGCATGGCGATCCAGAAGGACGCGGTGGCCTGCGGTTACTGGCCGCTGTACAGCTTCGATCCGCGGAATGAGGAGCATCCGTTCCAACTTGCCAGCAAGCGGCCCGAGGGCACGTTCAAGGACTTCGCGATGAAGGAAGCCCGGTTCGGCATCCTCGCCCGCTCGAAGCCGGCCGATTCCGCCCGGCTCTTGGAGCTCGGCCAGCAGGATATCGACAAGCGGTATCACTTCTACGAGCAGTTGGCCGGCGTCAACCGCTCGACGGCTACCGCCGCCGCAGGCGAAGCCAACGCCTAGCCGCAACAAATCGCACGACGGATTGCCCCAATCCGTTGCCAAGACCGCAGGTCGGATCCCGTCCAAGATCCCACCTGCGGTCTTTTTTTGCGCCCATGCGACGACAGCCGGTGGTTGTTGACCGACGCAATACAATCTAGTGGCCTTCACCGAGGGCGTCGTCCGTGGAATCGCCTAGCAAGGGAACCCTGTCGAACTCTTTTCAACCGAAGGAGCCACACCGTGAGCGTTGATTTGAGCACAACCTACTTGGGCATGAACCTCGCGAACCCGGTCGTCGTTTCCGCCTGCCCGATGTCGGCGGAACTCGACCAGTTGCAACGGCTAGAGGAGGCCGGCGTATCGGCCGCCGTCTTCCCATCGCTCTTCGAGGAGCAGATCGAGCATGAGGGCGACGAACTAAGCCGGGTGTACGACTTCCACACCGACAGCTTTGCCGAATCGCTCACGTATTTCCCCGACCAAAAGGACTTTCACACCGGACCGGGCGAGTACCTCGAAACCATCGCGGCAGCAAAAAAGGCCGTCCGCATTCCGATCATCGCTAGCCTGAACGGCAGCAGCCACGGCGGATGGATTCGCTACGCCAAGATGATGCAGGACGCCGGGGCCGACGCCCTTGAACTCAACATCTATTTCGTCGCCGCCGATCCCGACATGACCGGCCGCGGCGTCGAGTCCCGCTACTTGGAGTTGGTGTCCGCCGTCAAGGAGTCGATCTCGATTCCGTTGGCCGTGAAAATCGGCCCTTACTTCAGCGCGATGGCCAACATGGGCGTCCAGCTTTCCGACGCTGGCGCGGACGGTCTCGTTCTGTTCAACCGCTTCTTCCAGCCCGACATCGATCTGGAAACACTAGAGGCCCGGCCGCAGCTCCACCTGAGCACGCCATCGGAGCTAATGATCCCATTGCGTTGGATCGCCATCTTGCACGGCCGCATCCGCGCCTCGCTGGCCGCCAGCGGCGGCATCCACGACGCCACCGGCCTGGTCAAAATCCTGCTCGCCGGCGCCGACGTCGGCATGATCGCCTCGGTGCTCTATCGCAAAGGCGTTGCCGAAGCTGGCCGAATACTCGCCGACCTACGCCATTGGCTGGAAGATCACGAGTACGAGTCGGTCGAGCAGCTCAAAGGGAGCATGAGTCTCGAAAACTCCCCCGACCCCACCGCCTTCCAACGCGGCAACTACATGAAGACGCTCACGTCGTATGTGGGGAAGGATATCTGAGCGCCAGCATTGGCTAAAACGGCTACCTCCGTTTCCGAAGCCTCGCGAGTTCGCACGTTACATTT
>JAJFUI010000218.1 GCA_021372555.1 Planctomycetaceae bacterium
TACGGCTGGAAGTCGTAGCCCGTCTTCGCTTTCGCGTCGACCAATCCGTTGCAGCGCGACCCTTGGGCGTAGTGCAACGTAGCTGTGTCGTCCGGCACGTCCAACCGCGTGTCGATCCCGCGAATATCGCCGATCATCGGCGTATCTTTGCTGCCCGTGTTGGTGAAACGAGTCACCCACTCGACGGCCGAGTAGTCCTTAAATACCTTGATCTCGGTACTGACCTTGAGGCCCGTGTCCGGATCGGTGTAGCTCACGGTGCGCAGCTCCGCCGCGTCATCGGATGTCCCAACCGCTTCGGTCCGGGTCCACTTGGGCAGCAACTTCGAGGATGGCGTCTTGATGCAAGACGCGGCCGAGCTAGACGGATAGACGGGCAACCGATCGAGCCACTGCGTTGTGTCGTCGGTGTAGGTCACCTTGGCGTCGCACCAGTCGGCCCAATCGCAACTGGCGTCGTTATTGGCGTCGAAGACACGCAGAATAAATTCTTTGACGCCGTTAAGATCGACGGAGACGGGAATTGCCGCCTCGCCACCCTTGCACGTCCCCGAGCGATACACGGCCTTGCCGCCCACTTCCACGACAAACGCCACCGTGCCGACCTTCGTGTCCGCATTGACGCCGATGTCAGCCGTGAATCGGCTGGCAGGCTTGTTGAGCAATACGCGAATCGCGCTCACCGAATGCGTTCCCAAGCCGTGCTCATACGACTTATCGCCGAGGCGCAGCGGTGTGTTCATCACGGACTTGCCAAGCATCAGCTTGCCATGGTCCTGCTGGCACATTTCCAAGAACGGCAGCTTCGTCTCGTCGATCTTCCGGGTGATCAGATTGAACGTGACGGGGAACTCCGCCGAAAACGTCGCGCCGGCCGCGGTTTGCGGGCCAGCCGATTTGCCCAACAGCGCGGCTTCCGCCCACGCTCGCAGCGAGTTGTTCTCACCGCCGGTCCTCTCTCCGCCATAACAGGAACAGGCCGCGAAAATGGCAACGGCGCCAGCCAGAACGGCGACGCTGCGCGAGGCACGGGAGTATCGTGACGACATGGTAGGTCTCCTGCTTCGTAGGTGGGAACGCAATGAGGAAACGCCTCAGTGGGAAGGTGGGGGTCAGTCGACCGGCTCTTCGGCAACGGGGTTGCTGAGCGAGCCGATCTGTTCAATCGTTACGGTGACGACGTCGCCGGGTTTAAGCCAGCGAGGCGGTTTCCGGGCGAAACCGACCCCGTGCGGCGTGCCGGTGAGAATCACCGTGCCAGGCGGGAGGGTCGTGCTGCCGCTGAGAAACTCAATCAGCGCCGGCACGTCAAAAATCATATCGTTGGTGTTCCAGTCCTGCAACACCTCGCCGCCAATATCTAATTTGATCGCCAACGAATTCGGATTCGGAATGTCGTCGGCCGTAACCAGGCACGGACCCAACGGCGCGAAGGTGTCGAACGTCTTGCCCCGGCACCATTGCCCGCCGCCCCAGCGGTTCTGCCAGTCGCGAGCGCTGACATCGTTGCCGCAGGTGTAGCCAAGGACATAATCCAGAGCGCGCTGGCGCGGAACGTTC
>JAJFUI010000222.1 GCA_021372555.1 Planctomycetaceae bacterium
CCTCGTAAAGGTCCATGAGTGCGGGGTTATTGTGATAGGGTTTTCGCGCCTGTAGAAAGCGGCGAAGGCAATTAGATCGAGTGTTCAAAACGGACTCCTTCATGTTCTGCTGGGAATTGGAGAATAGGGCGGCGCGCAGAAGACCACCTAGACGAAGACCGGATACGTCCGGTCGGTTGTGTCGGGTTTGTCGGGTCGAGTCGGGGCATAATCTTTAGGTCTCCTAAAAACAACTCTTTCGTGAGATTAAAATGATGTGGAGAATAACCCGACAAAGCCGACACCCCGACACAATTCCTTAGACGATTGAAATATAAGGAGTTATGTTGTCGGGTCTACTGTCGGTTCTGTCGGCCCCCCGCTCCCGCCGCTGATGAGCATTCCGTTTAACGTCTCTTGCATTGGCTGTTTGCTATTCACCAACTAGCCAAGGCGTCGGCGTGGAGACCGAGGACAGCAGCGCATCACTTAGCGTCGGGCCAGGTCAGCCAGTAGCTACCTGCCTGTGTCGCAGAAAGCCGGAAGTGCGTTTCCGCTAGTCGGGCCGCTCGGCATCATCCTTCTCGGGCCATTCCTCTCCGAAATTGTCGAGCAAGAACTCCTCGAAGTCGGCGGTCTGCCCGGTATCTTCGATGTCCTGCAATAGCACCTCGACGACGCCGTCGCCACAAAAGTTGAGTAGCACGTCCGCCTGCGTCAGGAGGTCCCAGTCAAGCTTTTCCGAGAAGCTGTAGAAGACCTCCCTGGCTCCACGAGCCGCTGGTGCGCCCATACCGTCAACATGCTTTCCCCCGAGGCACACGCTGAATGGGAGAATTGAGGCATTCTCAGGCGGCATCCGTCGTCGGCTACGGCCGATGCCGGTTGCCAGATTAGTCGAATCCGATTCCTCCGGCGTGCCGGCATAGAGAATCTCGTCCTCAAAAGCAATCGTAATGTTCGGCGTGCGTGCGTCCTGGCCCTGACCACTGTCGGTCTCCTCCCCGTGCTGCCGGTTCATTGTCTCACGATTCTCCGCATCAATGCGGAACAGACCATCTGTGTTGTAGCTGACTATTGTGTTCATAGTTCTTGTCTCCGATGTCGTTCGGCCATCGCTGGTGTGAAAGTCCCTCTATTTAAGACAACGTAGAATCGGGTGAAATCTCCCCCCGCAAACGAATGTTTTTCAACCGACATTTCCAGCGTGGCGTTGATTAGGCCGACGATACCGGTTGCGCTATTGAAGGCGATCATCTTCGATCACGTCACTATCGCGCCTTCGCCAAAACGCCGCTCGTAGCGGAGTCCCTTCTTCTGTGTGCCCAGCATGTGCCGACGGTCTTGGGCCGCTTGATCCAAAAACGATCGTCGTGTTGTTGACGTCTATCCCGGCCCCAACGTTCTTGTTTTCCAGCTATGGCTTTCGACCGGGCCGCAGCGCGCACGACGCATTGCGGCAGGCGTGGAAGTACGTGGTCGAGGGACATCGCCGGATCGTGGACCTGAACTTGCCGAGGCTCTTCGACCGAGCCAACCACGACATCCTCATGGAAGATCTGGCCGACGGATTGCGGTTGAGACCGATCTTAGCGCGGCCGGCACTCCTGTTGACCGGACCAGGGTGGAGTGGAAGGCGCACCTTCCGCCGCGCGACGGGTTTGCGGCCGGCCACCGGAATAGTTGGCGCAACGAGGGTTGATCGACCACGAAGGGTCACAGAACCCGACGATCGACCAGGAGGAATGGAGGCCCACGCTGCGAAAGGCGTGGCTGATCCACTGTGACGGCCATCCCCGGAGAGTCCTCGCGTTGTTTCGACGGGACCACTTCATGGTCGGTTCATCAAGTGGTCGCTGACGCACAGTCGGCCTGTCGAGCCGCTGCCTGACACCCAGCCGTTCCGGGTCGGGGTGCTCGCGACCACGGTCCCAAGGTTCGAGTTGCTGAGGCGCTTGGAGGACGAGAGGGATTCGTTCTATCGCAGCCTTGACAGCCTGTGGGTCGCCGCATGATGGTTGCCGGGAGGGCCGGGGTCAAGGAGACGACCCCGGCCCTCGGTTGTGCGCCCTGTTGACAGATGAGTTTCCAGTGATCGAATGCAATGGATGCCGCAGCCATCTGCCGTCCGTGGTGGCTTGCAGGAATGTCTGACACCTGAGCGTTAGAGGCAGCGTGTGGCTGTCTGCCAGCCCCGCAGATCGCCACCTGAATCATGGAGGCGTTGTAGATCGTCGAATCCTGCAAACTGCTGGCAGGCGTCTGAGAGCGTCATATGCGATCCGGGACCGATCGGTCTTGACGCGGCGCGCGGTTACACACCTGTGGTGAATAATAACAACCGCGGTTGCCGCAAGCGTTGGAAACCGGGGTTTTATTGGAAAACGACGCGGCGATATACGAATCGGCAGCCTATTCCAACCTATGCGTGCATGAAGCGTGCAGACGCTTGCATCTCCGCCTCAACGCGGATTCGTGCTCCTCGCCCGCCGGGACGCATCTGCGACGCGACGAAAATCGGACAAAGCTAACGGACGCCGGACGACCGTTATCTTGCTGGGAACGTTTCGGGCAACGGACAACCAACGGCCCGTTCGAGTTCGGCTAGGCGTCGATGGTAGTCGGCGATGGCCTGATAGTACATCTCGCGCTGAGAGTTGAGTTGCCGTTCGGCGTCCAAGAGCCGCAGGAAGTCGAGCGTGCCAGTAGTGTAGTTGGCCTGGGCCGATTCGAGACTTCGCTGGGCGGCTGGCAGAATCTTTTCCTCGTACAAGTGGACGACTTGGCTGCTCTGGTTGGCTCGACAGCGGCCCGACTGGACCTCGTATCGCACTTGATCGAGCAGGTTCTCGTACTCGGCGCGACGCTGGGCGATCCGATTCGATGCTTCACGCACTGCGGCGGAGCGGCGGGAAGAACGGATGGGGATATTGATGTCCATGCCTACCGCCGGGCGCATGTTCTCGGGCATGAAGCCATCATACCTACCGACGACGTTCACGTCGGGATAGTATTCCTTGCACGCCAAGGCAAGGCTGGCCTCTTCGGTGCGAACCCGCGCCTGGGCGGCGTACAGATCAGGACGCGAGTTGGCAGCCACTTGCTGTAGCGACTCGGCACACGGTAACGAATCGGGAACCGACACCTTGGCAGGCGGCGGCGGCAACGGACAATCGGCAGCGCGATGCAGCAGCGTGTTGATTCTGGCAACGGCCACCTGTTGGTCCCGAGCCAACTCTGTGCGGCGGCTTTCGAGCGTGGCCAACTCGACATCCGCCTGAAGCACGTCCTGTTGCGTCGTTTGGTTGACTTGGTACTTGTTCCAGGCGATCTCACGGAATTGGGAGACGATCTTGCGCGTCGAAGCGTTGACTTCGGTTTGCCGGGCGGCGAGGTAGTAGTCGTAGAACGCGGTTCGTGCGACCTCCTCCAGCCGCAGGCGTGTATCGCCAATGTCACCCTTCATCGTGTCGGCCTCGGCGGAAGCGACACTGCCGCGCAAGGCCCGCTTTCCCATCCACGGAATCTTCTGCGAGGCTTGCACCATCCAGCCGCCGCCATTGGCCGCGCCGAGGCCGTTGGTTGGCGTAATCATATAGGTGAACATCGGGTCGTCGAGCGAGACGGCCTGCGGATAGCGTTCCGCTGCCGCTTGCCATGCCGCCGAAACCGCTTGAAGCGATGGGTTGCGAGCCTGAACTGCGGCCACCAGTTGCTCGACCGACAACTCGGTCTTGTCACAGAATGAGTCTGTCGGGTCTTCGGGAAGATGCACGGACGATCCAGGGACTGCCGATGAAGGAAACGGAGCCGGCTCCACACCGCGCGGCGGCGGCGCGGGCGAAGTGTCGGCAGGTGCTTGATAGGAAGCCGGCGACACTGATTGGATCGGCGGAGAACCAGCCTCGGCGGCAATGGAGGCGCACGTCTGTGTTGGCTTGACCGCGGCAGCGACGGACGGCGGTCCACTGGAAGCGCGTGGCGATGCACATCCCGCCAGAAGCAGAAGGAGGAAGAGGATCGCACTTCGCTCATGCGCCGTGGATCGCAACATATTGCTCTCGCTCCCTGGGAACCGACCTTCGAGCGGCGCACCCTATGCCCTTCTGGTTGAATCGTCCCCTTAGAATCGTAACGTTCAGAATGCCCGCTATTCGCGCCACCGCCGCCGAAATCGAGAAAGACTCGCCAGCTTACCCAGTCTTCCGCAATTGTCTTTCCGCGCGTGACTCCCTAGTATTCCTTGGGACGATGGCTGATGGCCTGGAGGGTACACCATGCCGCAGACACAAATCGGATGGCGGGCGAGCGCGCTCATTCTGGCTGTGCTGTTGGTTGGGTTAGCGGCCGGCGCTTGGTACACATACAGCCAAGGCTGGTGGGCGTGGCGTGGGGAGCCTGCGAACAGCCCCGCTGCTGCCTCGACCCTCGCGGGTCAGGGTGGCATGAATATGCCGGGCATGGAGATGGGAGGAGTGGCCCCAGAACAAATGCGCACGCCCTCGAATGTTCCTGGACACGCCACGGTGATGATCCCTGGCGAGCTTCAGCAGCGGATCGGCGTGCGGATCGGCCGGGTTGAGTATGGTCCGTTGAAGATGCACGTCGACGCGCTCGGGATTGTTCAGCCGGCCGAAGATCGGATAGCCCGCGTGAACATCAAAACGGAGGGCTGGGTAGACGAAGTATTCGTCAACTTCGTGGGCCAGCAGGTCCGCAAGGGCGATCCGTTGCTGTCGATTTACAGCCCGAACTTCTTCTCGACCCAGCAGGAGTTGCTCACCGCGCTAAAGGCGGAGCGAACGCTCGGCGGCGGGCAGCAATCGCTCTCGCAGGCCGCCCGGCGGCGGCTGGAACTCTGGGACGTGCCGGCCGGCGAGATCGAGCGATTGGAGCAGACAGGGCAGCCGCAAAAGGATTTGGTCCTCAAGAGTCCCATCGCCGGCACGGTGCTGGAAAGGAACGTGTACGAGAGACAATACGTCACACCAGAGAAGGAACTCTATGTGATTGGCGATCTCACCACAGTTTGGGTGCAGGCGGAGGTTTACGAATATGAAATTCCCCACGTCGAACTCGGCCGACCGGCCACGGTAAGCATTCCCTCGCTCCCAGTGCGGCGGTTCATCGGCAAAGTCGTCTTCATTCAGCCAACCGTGGAGAAAGCCACGCGGACGGTTCGGGTGCGGGTCGAGTTGCCGAATCGAGAAGGAATCTTCAAGCCGGGCATGTTCGCTCAAACTGCAATCCAACATCCGATGGGCGACGGCTTGCTGGTGCCGACTTCCGCCATCTTGCGGACGGGCGAAAGGGACATCGCCTATCGGATCGAACCGGGCGATCATTTTGTCCCTGTCGAAGTGAAGCTCGATCCCATCCGATACGGCGACAGCTATCATGTTCTCACAGGATTGAAAGAAGGAGAGCAGATTGCCGTTTCGGCCAACTTCTTGATCGACTCTGAAAGCCGTATCCGGCTGGGCGGAGGCGGCATGGCCGGAATGCATCACGGCGGGCACGAAAAACCGCCTCCCGGCAAAAGCCACGTTGACCACGAAAAGAAGGAAGAGCCGGCCAATGAGCATAGGGGGCATGAGGGGAAGAAAATGCCTGGCATGGACCACTCGAAGATGAAGCACTAGCGCAGCCTGAACCAGACCATGATCGACCGCATCATTGAGTTCAGCGCCCGCAACAAATATCTGGTGATAATCTTCACACTGGTGGCCATCGTTGGCGCGTATCATTGGATGCGTCAGGTGCCGCTGGACGCGATTCCCGATCTGTCGGACACGCAGGTCATCATCTACTCGCGCTGGGACCGAAGCCCCGACATCATCGAGGACCAGGTTACCTATCCAATCGTTACGGCCATGCTGGGTGCGCCGAAGGTTAAGGCCATCCGTGGCTTCTCGGACTTCGGCTTCTCCTACGTCTACGTTATCTTCCAGGACGGGACCGATCTGTACTGGGCACGCAGCCGCACGCTGGAGTATCTCTCAAAGATTCTGCCGAGGCTGCCGGAAGGCGTCCGCACGGAAATGGGACCGGACGCGACGAGCGTCGGATGGGTCTATCAGTACGCTCTGGTGGACAAGAACGGACAGAACGCCAACGATCTCGCCCAATTGCGGAGTTTTCAAGACTGGAATCTCCGTTACCAACTCCAGTCGGTGCCGGGCGTGGCCGAGGTAGCGTCGGTCGGCGGTTTTCAGAAGCAATACCAAGTCAACCTTGATCCGACCAAGCTCTTGGCGTTCAACATTCCGATTTCCACCGTGGTCGAAGCGATTCGCAGTGGCAATAACGACGTAGGCGGGCGGCTTGTCGAGTTCAGCGGCGCGGAATACATGGTGCGCGGCCGGGGCTATGCGAAGAGCATCGAGGACATTGAAAAGATCGTCGTCGGCACGGACAAGCAGGGAACGCCCATCCTGGTCAAGAATCTCGGCTTTGTCGCGCTGGGACCAGAAATCCGCCGGGGCATCGCCGATCTCGATGGCGAGGGAGACACGGTGGGCGGCATCGTCATCATGCGGTTCGGTGAGAACGCTCTGAATGTCATCGACCGGGTAAAGCAGAAATTGGTCGAAATCAAGCCGTCGCTTCCCAAGGGCGTCGAGATCATCACGACCTACGACCGTTCCGAGTTGATCGAGCGATCCATCGACACACTCAAGGAAGAACTGCTATTGGAAGTGCTCATTGTCAGCTTGGTGATCCTAGTCTTCCTCTGGCATTTCCCTTCGGCCATTATCCCGATCTTGACCATTCCCGTGTCGGTCGTCCTAGTGTTCATCCCGCTTTACTTCATGGGGCTGACATCGAACATCATGTCGTTGACCGGCATTGCCATTTCCATCGGCGTGTTGGTGGACGGTGCAATTGTCGAGGTGGAGAACGCCTACAAGCGATTGGAAGAATGGAATCTTGGTGGAAGGCAAGGCGATTTTCACGAAGTCCGCCTGCGGGCGCTCAAAGAGGTTGGCCCCTCGGTCTTCTTTTCGCTTTTGGTGATCGCCGTGGCGTTCCTGCCGATCTTCGCATTGGAGGATCAGGAAGGCCGGCTCTTCAAGCCGCTGGCCTACACGAAAAACTTCGCAATGGCGATTGCCGCCATTTTGGCCATCACGCTCGATCCGGCGATTCGGATGCTCTTTACTCGCATGGACCCGTTCACGTTTCGTCCCAAGTGGATCGCAGGGATCGCCAATAGGCTCGCGGTAGGCCGGTACTATCCCGAAGAAGAGCATCCCATCAGCAAGCAGCTTTTCCGCGTCTACGAGCCGGTGTGCAACTTCGTGCTACGGCACAAGGTCGCCACTCTGATCGTGGCGCTCGCGCTGGTGCTAACGACCATTCCGGTCTATTTCCAACTAGGCTCGGAGTTCATGCCGCCCTTGTACGAGGGAACGCTGCTCTACATGCCCACTACCTTGCCGGGCATCTCTGTCGGCGAGGCTCAAAGGCTTTTGCAGACGATGGACAAACAGTTGCGCCAGTTCCCCGAAGTCGAGCGGGTATTTGGTAAGGCAGGCCGGGCAGAAACCTCAACAGACCCTGCGCCCTTCTCGATGATGGAAACCACCATCGTGCTGAAGCCGACGGACCAGTGGCGAAAGAAGGAGCGATGGTACGCGAACCTGCCGGAGTTCCTGCAAGTTCCGTTCCGGCACATCTGGCCCGACCGCATCAGCCCCGATGAATTGATCGCGGAAATGGACCGCGCCATGCAGTTTCCCGGCGTGAGCAACGCCTGGACCATGCCGATCAAGGCCCGCATCGACATGCTCACGACCGGGGTGCGAACGCCGGTGGGCATCAAAATTCTGGGGGCTGATGTGAAGGAAATCGAGAAGATCGGCACTCGATTGGAGTCGATCCTTGGTCAAGTGCCCGGCACCCGGAGCGTCTTCGCCGAGCGCACAGCGGGCGGATACTTCCTAGACTTTACGCTCAAGCGGGATCAATTGGCCCGCTATGGCCTGACGATCAAGGAGGCAGAAATGGTGGTCCAGTCGGCGATTGGCGGCGAGCCGATTTCAACGACAGTCGAGGGGCGAGAGCGTTACACGATCAACGCCCGCTACGCCCGCGATTACCGCAATGATCTGGCGCAGCTTCGCCGGGTGCTCGTGCCTACGCCATCTGGCGCACAAATTCCCTTAGCACAACTGGCCGACATCGAAATCGTCGCCGGCCCGGCCATGCTCCGTGACGAGAACGGAATGCTCGCCGGCTATGTGTACGTGGACCTCACCGGACGCGACGTAGGCAGCTATGTCGAAGATGCCAAGAAGGCCGTCGCGGAGAAAATCGAACTGCCGACTGGCTATACCATGACCTGGAGCGGCCAATACGAGAGTATGCAGCGTGTTCGGCAGCGGCTGCAAATCGTCCTGCCCGTGACCCTGTTTCTGATCTTCATTCTGCTTTACATGAACACCAAATCAGCGGTCAAGACGTTGATCGTGATGCTGGCGGTGCCCTTTTCTCTGGTCGGGGCGATTTGGTATCTGTGGTTCCTCGGCTACCACATGTCGATCGCCGTCTGGGTCGGCATGATCGCGCTCATGGGCCTGGACGCCGAAACCGGCGTCTTCATGCTCCTGTTCCTCGACCTTTCCTACAACGACGCGGTGCGCAAAGGCAAGATGAACAGCTATCAAGACCTCCGCGAGGCCATCATCCACGGGGCGGTCAAACGAGTGCGGCCCAAGGCGATGACGGTCATGGCCGCCATGATGGGTCTGCTGCCCATCATGTGGTCGATGGGCATCGGGGCCGACATGATGAAACGCATCGCCGCCCCGATGGTCGCCGGATTGGTCACGAGCTTCGCTATGGAGTTGCTGGTCTACCCTGTGATTTACTCGATCTGGAAGGGACGAGGGCAGTGGCGTCGCGCAACGACAGTCAGCCCACACGCCTGAGCCAGCACTCTCTCCAAAGGTGGTGACAGTCCCTTGGGCAGCAGCGTCGGGCCATGCCGGTGCATGTTGCACCGTCGAGGATTACTGTGTTCCTGATCTCCCGCAATTCGCCGGACCATTCCACAATGACCCGTTCGATTCGGCGGAGCACTCGGAATTGGCGGTTGCAGAGCAGAGCCATCTCCGGCGAGAACCCTAGTCCGCGATTTCGACCGGAACGATCAAGGGTCGATTGGATCTCCTTGCGGCTCTTCACCTGCACCGAGTCACCAGCTTTGAGACCGATGCCGTCATTAGCCGTCCGTTCAGCGTGGCCAACCAGCACGCCTTGCTCTTTCAGTCCGCAGGCACGCCGCAGTTTGTTGGCGATCAAGAGTGTCAACATGCCGGTCCAATCGCCGAGACCCATTTCTCTAGCGGAGTAGTCGCTGGCGTATTGCCGGAAGTCCCACCAAGGCAAGATGGACCCGCAGTTTATCAGTTCCGTCGCCTGGCAACGGTATTTGTCATCCTTCCACGTTGGAAGCTGGGCGACTGCGCTCTCGCACGGAAACGCTCCATTGGCTGTCTGTTCGCCAACGGCCACGGGCCGCAGCCAAGCATCCTTCCAAAACATCAGGCAATTCATCTGACAGCCGCCATGTGACCGACCGTCGCAACGAACCCCTTGCAGGAGAACGGCATTCCTGAGTCGAACCACGATGTTGTGGTGGTCAAGAAAGGCTTTCTCCGCCCTCCGATGCACCTGGAAGCGGCATCCGCAATGCGGGACCATTTCAGGCATGAAGGGTAATCCTTCACACCTGCCCGCCGGGTCCAACGTGGCCAGGATGTCCGCGAGCGGCCGAACCTCGACCCAATCGCCTGGTCGAAAATGGACTCTCTGTGTATTCATGCTTTCGTTGGCCATTGTCATTCCGAGCGACCGGCGGCATCGGTTGCTTGGAGACTGCCGCTCAGGAGGTTGCCCTCGATGGCTGTTGCAGCGGCACGAAGGTCTCGAAGCGCATCCAGATAGACGAGGTTCGTTTGGAAGTAGGTTCGCTGAGCCATCAGGACGAAAAGGTAGTTGTATTCGCCTTGCCGGTATCCCTTGTTGGCCAGATCAAGCGATGTCTGAGCGCTCGGCAGGATGTCGCGGCTGTACTTATCCACCTGATAACGAGCAGTCGTGTATTGCTCGAACACGGGAGAGAGTCGCTGCTGCAAATCCAACTGGAGTCTCTGGGCTTCGCCTTGGGCCGCTGTCAGGTCGGCCTGAGCCTGTCGGATGTTTCCCTGGTTGCGGTTGAACAACGGCAGCGGTACGCCCGCCTGAACGGTGGCCCAGGTGAACTTCGTTGAGTTGTCGTATTGGACGGCCGTCTGCAACTCAATGTTTGGCACGCGCTGGGCGCATTCACGGTCTACGGCAGCCTGAGCACGAGCAACGCCGGCTCGGGCAGCGGCAAGCTGCGGAGTATCGGCCAGAAGCCGGCAGTAGGTTTCGTCCCAGGTCAACTCGCATAGACCGTCCCGCGCATCGCCCACCAATCGTTGCGGCGGCATGTTGGCCGAGCCGACAACAGCGGCCAGATTGCGCCAGAAGGCTGCGTGTCGGTTCTTCGCCCGCTGCACGAGCACCCTCGCGGATTCGGCTTCGATATGAGCTTGAAGGGCATCGGCGCGGGCGACTTCCTTGGCCTTCATCAGTGATTCGGTCGCCCTGACGCCCTCTTCGCCGACGCGAAGCAGTTGCTCGGTGAGGTCCACCGTGCATTGGGCGATGAGCACGTCGTAGAAGTTGCGCCGGACATCAGTCAGCACGCGCTGCCGTTGTGTTTGGCACTCCCACTCGGCCCGCTGAATCTCCTGCGCGAAGACGTTCTGGCCGCGACGAAGCTTTCCGTTAGTGACGATCTCCTGATTGACGAAGGCACCCTGCTGGCCGGCGTGTCCTTCGTTGCCGATTTCCGCCCCGACATAGCCCGCCACCGGATTTGGGTACAGCCCGGCCTGGACCCAACGTCCCCGCGCGGCCTCAACGCGGGCAGCCGCTTGGGCCAGCGTCGGATTACATCGCAGAGCCATCTCCTCCAACTCGGGCAGCGCCATGCCCTGTGGCGGCAGTGCCGGAACCTGCTCCGCTGGCGCAATCGGTTGCGGAGCGGGCGGTTCATTGATCGCAACCCTCGCGGTAGCATCTGGAAACGTCGCAGCGGACTGCTGCTGGGCCTCGACGGCGATAGCCGCACTGAGACCAGCAGTCAACAGGACCGCAATTGCCATCTGTTGGCTAATTCGCATAGTACACATCCTTGTGCAAATGGGCTCCGTTGGAACTGGATGCCCGAGACTTTTATGAACATTACAGTGTCTTTGGCCCGAGCCAGAGCCACAGCGTTGTGGTGGCTACGAGTCGAACTCTTCCGCCATTCGCAGCAAATCGGAAGCCCCGGACTCCGCGCCCTTCCTGTTCTCCTGACTGTGCTCGTACACCCTGCGTCCGAACTTGTAGAACAGTGCCGGCGTAACGATCTGGTCTAGGAGCGTGGAACTGAGCAAGCCGCCAATCACCACCAGCGCGAGAGGATGGAGTATCTCCTTGCCGGTCTGACCGGCCCCGAGCGCCAGAGGCACCAGACCGATGGTGGCTGTCATGGCCGTCATCAACACGGGTGCCAGACGTTCAAGGCTGCCGCGAATAATCATCTGCTCGCCGAACTCTTCCCCTTCGTATTTCATTAGGTGGATGTAGTGCGAGATCATCATAATGCCGTTGCGGCAGACGACGCCCGTGAGCGTAACGAAACCGACCCAATGAGCCAACGAGAGCGTCGTCGCGCCGACCCATACGCGGGGCAATTGCCACCATGACGCGGCGGCGATCATTTCCGGCTTGGGCCAGTTCACCAGCAGGAGAATTACGACTGAGCCGATTGCGGCCAGCGGAATGTTGGCCATTACCTGGATGGCGGCACGCCAAGACCCAAGGCACTTGAACAGGAGGAGCAAGATTCCGGCCGTCGAGAAGCCTCCCAGCACCAAGAGCCGCACGTTGGCTTCCTTCTTGGCCTCGAACTGGCCGCCGTACTCGATCATATAGCCGTCCTGGAGCTTCGGCAGAATCTTCTCATTGGCAGCCGCTTGGATGTCGCGGACCACACTGGCCAGGTCGCGGCCCGCCGCGTTGCACTGAACCACGATGCGCCGGCGGATGTTCTCGCGGTTGATCGTGTTGGGGCCTTTGGTCTTCAGGACTTCGGCGACGGTTCCCAACGCCACGCGGGAGCCGTCCGGCGTGCTGATGAGCGTTGCCCGGATGGCATTGATGTCATTGCGGGCTGTCTCGTCGAACCAGACCACGAGGTCAAATGTCCGCTGTTGTTCCAGAACTTGCGAGACGGTTCTGCCCTGAAACGCGGTCTCAAGTGCTTTGGCAATGTCGGCCGGAGCCAGGTTGTATCGCTTGGCAACGTCACGCTTGATCGTAACCCGCACCTGCGGAATGTCCACCTGCGGCTCGATTTGCAGGTCCACGACGCCGGGAATCTTGGCCATCATTTCACCGATGTCCTGTGTGCGATCGCGCAGCTCTTCCATGTCACGACCGTACAACTTCACGGCAATCTGTGAGCGGATGCCCGACATCATGTGATCGAGGCGGTGAGAAATGGGCTGGCCGATGTTGAACTTCACGCCGGGCACTTCGCTCAGGATGTCACGGATGTCGGCCAACACGGCGTCACGGGAACGGCCCGTCTTCTCGACGCCGAGGCGGTACAGCCCCGGAACGCCACGAAAAATGGCCCGGTGAATGCCTGGCAGGGGACGGTCCGGCTGTTTGATGCGAACGTCAATTTCCGAGAAGTTGACGTTCTCGGCGTGCTCGTCGAGTTCCGCCCGGCCGGTGCGGCGGGAAACCTGTTCCACTTCGGGCACGCCCTTCAATAGTGCCTCCACGCGGTTGGTGATGCGGTTGGATTCCTCCATGCTCACCCCCGGTGGGCAGATAGCCGCGATCGTAAGTGTGCCCTCGTTGAACTTAGGCAGAAACTCGCCGCCCATCCACAGGATGCTGACCACCGAGGCGCTTACCAACACAGCGACGACGAGTAAGACGGCCGTACTGTGCCTCAAGGCAAACTTCAGGGCGTAGGTGTCAATCCATTTCAACCACCGCAACAAAAAGGGGTCGCTGCGGCGTTCGAGGAACTTGGCTCTGGGCAGTAGGTAAGCGGCCAGCACGGGGGTGACCGTCAACGACACGACCAGCGAGGCCAGCAGCGTGATGAGATAGGCCAAACCGAGCGGGGCAAACATCCGCCCCTCTAGTCCCGCCAGCGAGAAGAGGGGAAAGACGACCAGGACGACGATCAGCGTCGCGTAGACGATGCTGTTGCGAACCTCGCAGGAAGCGAGAAAGATGACTTTGATCGGATTGGCCGGCTGCGGACTGTGGCGATTCTCCTTGAGTCGGCGGTAGATGTTCTCGATGTCAACGATCGAATCGTCAACCAGTTCGCCGATGGCGACGGCCAAGCCGCCGAGCGTCATGGTGTTGATGGAAATGCCAAAATAGCGAAACAGCAGCGCCGTAATGATGATCGAGAGCGGGATGGCAGTGAGCGTAATGAGGCTCGTGCGGAAGTTCCAGAGGAACAGGAACAGCACAATAATGACCCAGATGACTCCGTCGCGGATCGACTCCTCCACGTTGCCGATCGCTGACTCGATAAAGTCGGCCTGCCGGAATATCTTGCTTTCGATTACCACATCGCGCGGGAGTGTGGCTTGGGTCTCCTTCAGCAGCGTCTCCACTTTCGCGGTGAGTGCGAGCGTGTCCGCGTTGGGCTGCTTCTGGATCGAGAGCATGACGGCCTGGTGACCGTTGATGCTGCCGTCGCCACGGCGGACGGGACCGGCGTAACGCACGTCGGCCACCTGCCGAATGGTGATCGGCACGGGATTGCCAGGACGCACGACGGTCTCGCGGATGTCCTCCAGGCTTTCGGCTCGCCCGACAATGCGGATCAGAGCCTCCTGGTTCTTCGATAGCAAAAACCCGCCGCCGGTGACGATGTTCGACTTCTCAACGGCTCGGGTCAATTCGTCGAGGGTGACATCATGTTGAGAAAGCCGTTCTGGCGAAGTGAGAACCTGATATTGCTTCAACTCACCGCCCATGACGGTTACTTGGGCCACGCCGGCGATTGCCAAAAGTCGCTGACGCAACACCCAGTCGGCAGTTGTACGAAGCTCCATCGGAGTCGTCTCGCCGGTGGATCGCAATCCCACCAGCATGATCTCTCCCATGATGGAAGTGATCGGGGCCATCACAGGTCGTGCTTCGGGCGGCATTCGCTCGCTGACCAATTGCAGCTTCTCGGCCACAATTTGGCGGTCGATGTAGATGTCTGTTCCCCACTCGAACTCAACCCACACAATCGACAGACCGATGCCCGACGCCGAGCGGACTCGGCGGACGCCGCTGGCCCCGTTCATGGCCGACTCGATCGGGAACGTCACCAGAGTCTCCACTTCTTCCGGTGCCAGCCCGTGGGCCTCGGCCATCACCGTGACGGTGGGCCGATTCAAGTCGGGGAACACGTCGATCGGCAATTGGGCCGTCTGGTAGCCGCCGTAGAGCACCAAGACAAAGGTGGCAGCCAGAACCAGCAGGCGATTCTTCAGGCAGTAGGCGATAATGTGGTTGAGCATAAGGCACTCTACAGGCGCGATTAGCGGCTGCTGTGGGTCGTAATGGGTAAGACGGCCTGGGTTGCGTCACGTCGCGCTGTTTGCGCCTCCGAGGCGGTCTCAGTTGATACTGCCAGTTTCGCCAGCATTCCTTCTTTCAGCCGCAGGTCGGGATTATCCACCTCGACCCAAACAGGCAGCACTCGTTCGGAAGACTCCAAAGTCGGCGCGGTGCGAACGACCTTGCCGGCAATGGTCAGGTCGGGATAAGCCGAAAACGTTACCCTCGCCTCCTGGCCGACATGCACTCTCGCAGCATCCCGCTCGAAGACATAACCCTTCGCCCACACCTTCGATAGGTCCTGAACCTCAAACAGTTTGTCTTGCGGTTGAACGACCTGACCGGGCACGACATGGAAGCCGACGAGCCAGCCGTCTGCCGGAGCGCGGACAGGGACGGTAGTCACGATCGCCGACGCGGCTCCGGGCGTTGTCAAGTCAATCTGCTCAAGCTGCTGTAGCTGTTCCTGCGCAAGACCGAGGAAGGTCAACTGGTGTTCCAGGCCGGAGGCATTCTGTTGCAGGACTTCGAGATCGCTTTGCAGTTGCCACACATATCTCTTGGGCTTGCCGTCGAGATCAGTCAATCGCTCCAGCCGCTTGAGCGACTCTTTGGTCCACCGCATTTTCGCGCGCGTTTGCAGCAACTCCAATTGAAGGTTCTGCAATTGCAGGCTGTCTATTTCTGCGAGCACCTGACCCGCGCGGACCGGCTGGCTGGGATCGACCAGCAGCTTCGAGAGGCGGCCTTCCAATCGAGAAGCTGCAAACACTTTGCGGTCCGTCGGCAGTTCCACCGTAGCCTGCGCGACAAGGAGTGCGTTGCTGGCCGCATCGGTCTCAACAGTCTTATTGCCAATCTTGGCAACCGAACCAGTCTTTACGCGAGCTTTGTGTTCGTTGCCCATTAGCGATGCCAGCAGGTAGTTGCCCACCACAACCACACGGTCGCCTGGGAAAAGGCCATCGAGAATCTCGACTTGATCTTTGCAGTGCAGGCCCAGCTTGACCGGCTGACTAACGTACTTGCCTTCGCCTCGTTCGACGAGCACGTAGGTCCCCACGCGGGTCTCAATGAGCGCGTCGGAGGGACAGAATACGGCGTCCTTGGCCACTTGGACCTCGATGTCCACTCGGCCAAACATCCCTGGCCGCAGCAGCCCCTCGCTGTTGTCCATCGCAATGACGACGGCCTGGGTGCGGGACCGCTGGTCCATCTTCAGACGGATATGGTCGATTTGCCCACGAAAGTTCCGGCCGGGCAATGCCGCCAGACTCGCCGATACCTCTTGGCCTTTGCGCAAGTGGGCCACCTCGGCCTCCAATACCTCGCCGACAATCCACAGAGTTGACGAGTCAACCACATGATAAAGATGGTCGGTCGTCTGAACGTTCTGGCCAACACGCACGTCAGCGTGAGTGATGGTGCCGCCCATCGGCGAGACAATCGAAAGATGGCGTACTGGCTGGCCAGATGCGAGGACTTGCCTCAGCACGTCTTCCTTGAGTCCTAAGGCGGCCAGCTTCTGGCGGGCGATTTCCAATCGAGCGGACGTTTGTGCGAGCGTCAATCTCGCCTCCAAAAGGTTCTTCCCCGCAATCACGCCTTCTTTGTCCAAAATGGTCCGCTGATCGGCGATCCGCTGTGCCAGCCGAACCTCGGTGGCGGCTTGCAGCATCTCGGATTGGAGCGACTCCAGGTCGGTGCTGGCGACCCGGGCCAACTCCTGGCCCACCGCAACGGTCTCGCCTGGCCGGACCAATGCCTGTTCAATCTTGCCGGATACCAACGAGGCAATCATCGCCTGCTGTCGCCACGGTAGTTCGACCCGCGCATTGACGCCCACCACGCGGCGAAGATTGGTGAGCGCGATCTTGGCGGTCGTCATCCCGATCGCGTCTCGGCCCTTGGCCGAGATCATGATCTGGTCGCCGACAATCCTCACGCCCTTCGTGGGCAGTGGGGCGTGGTTCTCGTGCGCACGTAGTGCGCCCGATTGAACCACAATCGTCACGGCGGCTATAAAGACCGGGGCCGCCGCGAGGCGGCACAGTGGGTTGCGTGCGTAGCGAAGCATGGCGATGATTCCTCGTCGGAAAAAGGTCGATCTACTTGGCCGCTGCGGCCGTTTCCAACCGCCCGATACCCTCATCCACAGCCTTGGCAACGCTCGGGAAGTCGGGGGTCTTCTTGTTGTCGATGTTGTTGTGAACCTTCTCAAATAGTCCACGAAGCTCCTGCGACGTGGTGTTGACCGTCTCCCATTGCGACTTGGGCACGTTGCTGTCGCGGGCAATCGACGGCAGCCACTTCAACACGATGTCGAGTTCATCCAAAGAACGATGAGCCAGGCCGGGCGTTTTCGTGGCCGTATCGCGCTCGATCGAGTCGCGGTACGACTTGATCCGGGCGATGGCATCCTTGAAGTCGGCGGGTTTCTTGACATCGGCCTCCGTGATGGGCACGTCGTGCGCGTCGTGGCTATGAGCGCCACTCCCGTCTCCGTGGTCGTGAACCTTGTCCGCTTGGGCGTGCTCGCCTTCCTTGCCGGGGGCGCGCTTCGTCGGTTCGTTCTGGCCACATCCGACGAGATAGCACAGGCTGACGGCGATCAGTAGCGCCTTGGTACTTGCGAAACGAACGATCATGGAACAATCCTTTCGAGAAATGATGGGGCAACACGCTCTGCGCGCAGCTAGGCGTGAGAGAGTACACGTCTACGATGGAACACCGCTGGAAAACGCCCGGCAAGCCCTTGGCATGCTCAGACGAAAGCGATACGAGCAAGAGAGAGGCTGGGGATCAGCTCAACTGGACCCCAGAGCGCTCGTGGCGAGCACGGTCTCACAAGAGAGAGGCCGGGGCAATGCCGGCGCAAAGAGAATGCGACTGCTTCGATTCGCAGACGCAACCTGTGGCGACACCAGCTATGGATGTCAGCCCGGAGTAGTCAACGGTGACACTCTTTGACAAACTACGAACGCCGTTGGTCGCCGAGATAGCAACAATCGTTTCCGATCCGCACGTTGAATACCCGTGCGAACCGGACGATTTATCCGGCATGGAGTGATACGCAATTACTCCCAGCAGCGCGACGCACCCGTGGCGATGTGTGCCCGCAACAGACACGAAGACCTCGCCGTCGTGGCCGCTGTGAGAACCCGAGTGCGAAAGAGTCCCGAGTCTATCGTGTTGGTGGGAGAGATTCCCGCCGCTATGCTCATGCACGTAGGTCGAAGACGCCGCGGATGTTGCCGCGAGCATCCAAGCTGCGAGCAGCCATCGAAAAGCGTTCTTGACCGAGGCTTTCGTCATCACCGCAGTTCCCGCCATACGTGCAGTTGGTCACCTGACCGACGATACAATACCGTCCTATTGTATCGTCTGCGTAGGCTGCATCAATCCAGTCAAGCCTGCGGGTTTTTCTGCCTGGGCGGCCTAGCGGGCGATTTGGATCGTTCTTCCACTTTGCAAACCACCCCAATGGGCCGGCCTTCGGTCTATTTAACGCGACCGACATCGGGCGCAGCGCGCTCATCCGTTGCATCGGGCGGTTTCACAGCAGTGAAGTTCCGGTAGAGGAGGAGGTCGTACACGATCTTGAGGCCGCCCGCAAGAAAGAAGGGCGCGCTCAGAAGCGATGGCGTTCCCAGCAGCAGCCCGGCCAGTAGCGGCGATACCGCAGCGCCGGTCGTCCGAGCCACGCCTGTTACGCCTGCTGCGGCTGATCGCTCGTCCGGCCGAACGACCGCCATTGTGTAGGATTGCCGCGTCGGCACGTCCATCTGCGAGATGCTGAAACGCAAGAGCAGCACCGCAATTGCCAGTGGCGCGCTCGGCATGAGCGGCACCAGGATCAACAATACATTCGATGGCAGATGAGTGAACACCATCGTATTGACCAATCCGAAGCGCGCTGCGAGCGGGGCCGCAACCAGCGATGAAAGGCCGGCCAACAGATTGGCCCCGAAGAAGATGCCGCCTAGAGTCGCCGGGTTCACGCCAAATCGCAGATGGAACCAGTAGGCGGCGATGCTCTGGATGACAAAGCCACCGGCGAATGCGTCGAGCGCGAATAGGCTCGACAGCTTCAGCACAATACGCGACGAACGGTTCAGGCCGAAACGCGATTGCAGTGACGGTGCGGCGGGGCAGTCGCAATCGGAAGAAACTTCAACCGCCGAAGACAGTCGGGTGAAGAATAGCAGAAGCCCGAGTCCAAGAATTGCATATTCGACGATCACGACGCGATAGGCCGCCAGCGGCGATCCAAAGTGCGATTGTAGCAGACCGACTGCTGCCCCACCGCTTAGCGATCCCAAGGCGGTGGCAAGCGACCCGGCCAAGTTATACCAGGCAAACACGCCCGTGCGGCGCTCGGCCGGAGTGATTTGGGACAAGGCAGCCTGCTCAACCGACAGGAACGGGCCAACCTCGTTGCCGCTGGGGCTGATGACGCCGATCGTCGCGGCGACTAGCAGGAGAAAGAAGTTGCCGCTTAGGGCAAAGGCAATGCCCGCCAACGCCATCAAGATGGCACCCACGACAAGTATTCGGCGACGGCCAAGGCGATCGGCGTGAGTCGTCAGCCACAGAGAGACCGCCGTGTCGCCGACGAGCGTCAGCGTCAACAGCAGGCCGATCTGTACGTCGCTAAACCCCAGTTGCGCCAAATAGAGAGCCAGGATGACAGAGAGGCTTCCGTAGGCAAATAGCCGGACACATCGGGTCGCAAACAGAAGTCGAACATTGCGATTCAATATGTGCGATCCCATCTCATTGCGAGCCTCCCGCTTCCTCGGCCGCATCGGCCGCCAGTTGGGCGTAGAGGGCGTCGTAGACCAAGGCACCGCGTGTTAAAGCCTGCGCGTCTGTGGAACTGGTCAGTCGGATGCCTCGGCAGATCACGTCAAGGCCGGCGGCAGCAGGTTCCAGCGAGACCTCTTGTACCGTGTCCGCCTCGTCGATAATCCTGGCGATCCGCCGCAACACAGGATCATCCAACTTGAACTCAGCGACCAGCGTGTGGAAGGTGCAGTGTCCAGCGTGATGGGAATAGCGGACGCCCGGAATATCAAACGGTTCCGCGCCTTTCGGAAGTGGCTGCTGCCCGCGAGGCACGAAAAGGAACTGAGCCTTTGCGTCGATGGATCGCCGGATGAGCCAGGCCGAACCAATGCGGTCTATCCCGACGTTTTCCCAAGTCACCCATTTCATCCGTGCGATTTCCTTTCTGCGGCTAGAAGCGCATCCTGTGTGCGCCGGCTCAGTTCCGAGGGAAAGTAGTCTTGCGCCTGCACTTCCCGGTACGTGCGCGACAAGCTGGGTAGGTCGGGTTCTTGCGTTTCAGGTCAAGAAGGATTTCTCGGTAAGCAGGGTCCGTCTGCTGTTGGAACTGTTGGACGACGGCGTTGTCCTGTCCATTGACTGCGGATTGCGCGTGCCAAAAGGTCGCTTCCCCACCGATCTCAGCGATCTCACTCACCAGCCATTGGAGTTGTTCCTCTGTCCGGGAATTGGCCGGAAGAACCCACACGGCATCGTGTAATAGCAGTGCGCCTAGTTTCTTCAGCTTCCGCCAAACGTAAACCCTCTTGGCAGTGGGCTTACGGGGAATCTTATAGATCAATAACAGCCACCGATTCACCGGCGTCTCCTCCCGGCGTGCCTGAGAAGTAGCCGCTTGCCCCGTATCGGCAAGGCGCTAGAATGATTGTGACCACGGTTACATTATACGACAGTAGGAGGCCGGGGCAAGGTTCTGGGCGGACCAGGCCCAAAGCAGCCGATCCCGAGAACAAGACCAATGGGAGGACCAATCATGCAATGGTCAGGATGTGGCACGGCGGCGATGGGGTTTCGGATCATGATTGCCGTGTTGAGCCTCTGTTCGACATGCCTTCCCGGTGTCGGGCGTGCGGCACAACTCGATGCTCAGCGCATTGGTCAAATCGTCGGCGTCAAGGCGACCGCGACCGCCCATGGCGTTGTGCGCGTCGGCTGGGCGCGCGACGACGTGTCGGTGAAAGTCGATGGGTTCGCCATGCACCCGTTCATGGGCTTGGGCACATGGGCGGCTTTTCAACCAGCCGGCGATGTGGCGATGGTGATGGGCGATACGGTTCTCTTTGAGGACGAAGTGAATCCGGCGATCGACGCCGCGCTCGCGGCCGGCATCGAGATTACCGCCCTGCACAACCACTTCTTCTTCGACGAACCACGAGTCTACTTCATGCACATCGGCGGCCACGGCCCGCCCGAAGTCTTGGCCTTGGCTGTGAGAAAGGTCTGGGATGCGGCGAAGGAAGTGCGCCGCAGGCAACACGTGCCGGCGAAGGCGTTCTCCGGCGGCATACCCAGACCTGGGAAGCTCAATACGCAGGCATTGGTGAAGATCGTTGGGGCCAAGGGAGTGGCCGATGGCGGCTTGTTTAAGATCACGATCGGCCGGACTACCGAAATGCACATGATGCCGTTGGGCGGCAGCATGGGCATTACGACTTGGGCGGCGTTCGCTGGCAGCGACGAGATGGCCATTGTGGATGGAGACTTCGCCATGACCGCCCCGGAAGTGTCGGCCGTTCTGAAAGCCCTTCGCAAGACCAGGATTAACGTCGTCGCCCTCCACAATCACATGATGAACGAGCAGCCACCCATTTACTTCACGCACTTCTGGGGTAAGGGGAAGGCGGCCGACTTGGCCCAGGGCATTCGCGGCGCGTTGGATGCGCAGAAGCGTGCGACTCCATAAGCGATGTGTTCTGCGAGGTGACACGGAATCCATCATCCGGCAAACGCAGTATTCGCTCACAACCCTGATCCGCTAGTTCCCAAAACAGGGAAGCATGGCCTTCGGTGGCCCCATGACGCGGGGCAATTACGTGCGCCCTTTCGATGGTTGGTGCCTTCGGGTGAGGTTGCCAACCGCGACGGTGGCCCACCCTTGTGCCCGCGGTAGCGGCTATCGGCAGGTCATTGTCATTCTCATCGACGCGCGTACCGCATCGCGCAGGCAGCCGATGGCCTGATTCGGCAAAGGATTAGCCCGGCATTGATGGCTCGGCGAAATGGGAGGGTGGCAGACGTGAAACCGCGCTATAATGCCTACCCGGCGGGGGCCTGACGGCACTTGCAGCAAGGGTAAAATGAGCTAGGATTTACGTACAACTTGATCTCGGCGCGCGAAAGCGCGCCGAATTGCTGCTTCCAGCAAAACCGCGAACCTGAGTCCTCGGACTCTTGAACAGTAGAAGCAGCACCCAAACCGCGCTCCAAAACGGAGCGTCGGCCGGGTGCTGTTCTACTGTGCCCCTTCGCGGGGGTTGCTGGAACACGCTTGGTGCGACGCTCCGTTTTTTCGTTTCTTCATTGCGCGAGGGAAGCAATGCGTCTGCTCCGGCCCTGATGCCACGGCCTTTTCTGCCCCAACCGCACTTAGGCCAGCGGCAGGCGCGTTTTTGGGAGGGAAATATGAACGAAGGCTCAATACTCTTAGCCGCTTTTGGAACGTTCGTCGGCTTTCTCGCCGCAGTCTATTTGGCCACGGTTCTCCGTGGGTGGCTCGACCCGCAATGGGCAGCCGAAATAGATCGCAAGCAAGCCGAGGTAAAACGCGCCAAAGCGGAACGCGATGCCAAGTTGTTTTGTCCACATTGTCAGAAGTTTGGCCACGTCACCACGGACGCAACGACTGTGAAGAAGGGCATTTCTGGCGGCAAGGCGACAGCAGCCCTTCTGACAGGCGGCGTTACGATGCTGGCCACCGGCTTGTCGCAGGAGAACACGATGACGCAGGCGACATGCGCGAATTGTGGATCAACGTGGCTGTTTTGACTTGGAGGACCACGCCATGCTGTATCGCATAGTCGGAGAGGAAGTGGCAACTCGCCGCCATGTCGAAATTCCGAATTGGGATGCGCCCGACATTGCAGCGGCGAATCGCTTCGCCACGGAAATCGGCGTTGCGGTGTCGAGAATCGAGCCGATGTATGCGCCGCGAACGGTTGTCCAGGAATGCAAAGGCGACGAGCCAGACGCGCTCAGCCCTATTACCGTGGCCCCGGATGCCCCACAAAGTGAAACGACACCGACGAGCCGGCCTCCGTCGCTGGCCGCGATTATTGTCGCAATCGTGTGCCTGTTGGCCTCGATAGCAGTCGTCATCACCGCCATCAACACCTGCATGGAGAGCCGCAACTCGTCACATCCGTCTGAGATGATGACGTGGCCAACCAGCACAGTCGGCACCTCGGCAATTGACGAGACACTGCCGTCAGAATTGAAGAGGCGAGAAATCTTCCTCAATCTGGTCGCGGTGCAAGATGCCGGCGTCGGCGACGCGGAGGCATTCACGCTCATGGCGCGGAAGTACGGCGTCCCCAAAGACGCGCTCTATCGAATTGCGTATGAAGGGGCGGCCAAGGGATGGCCCATGCCCTGATCGAAGACATACTTGTAAGCATGGACCCGCGCGAAGATGAGGAGCTACTCACCCAGCAGCGGCTGGCACCGACATCTGGACCGCCCTGGCGGCCACGTCGGACGATGAACAGCCGCCCATGTCCGTTCGCCTGACAGTCATCGCCCTCGCGTCCTGTGGGCGGTTATTGGATAGGTTCCTCCTTTGGCACGGGTTCAGCGACCGAAAGGCGCAGACCCTTCTGGCACAAGAGCAGGGCGTTACCAGGGAATGCTATCCAGATCGTTGGTGAAGTGGCGGCCAAAGGATGCCCGAACCGTACGGGAAGAGGCCATTTCGGCCGAGCTTCTCAATGAGCCCCTGCCACAATAAACGACGCGCAGCCCTCCACTTTGCCTTAATGGTGTGTCAGGGCGAGCCGCTCACTTTTGGCCCATATGTGGCTGCGTAATCGGCACTATGGCATACCGCACACTTGCCCCGCTCTTTGCGGGTTCCTTCTTATAGCTCTCGTAGCATTCGCGCGTTTCCGCGGTACGAATCACAAACGCGCGATTGTAATTCATGCAGACTCTCCTTAGGAACTCCGCCTGCACTTGCAGCCGACATCCGAACGCCAGCGGTTCGTCACAGTAGTCGGAGCTGAACCAACCCTCGCGCCACACTTCGTAGCGAGCGACAGTGTCGGTGGTTTGGCGAATGTCAAAGTTGCTGAACTCCAGGGCGTGGTCGCCGATTATGTAGGGACATAGGCTCGCCATCGAGTGGAATCCGAAGACTGCGATAGGCGACCTGACGGTGCTAGTAACTGGCCACACCGCGCTCCGGTCATCTGGGTTGATATGAGTTGCATCCATGATCGCGTGCCGGAATTGATTCCAAGTTAAGCTCTCGTAAGGGTGGCGGGTCACGATCTTATGCTCGAAGCTGGCGTCTGTCACGTGGATGGCATCCAGATGCTCTGGACGAAACAAGGCAGCGCTGGTTTGTGTCTTGGACTTGTAATCCACATCGTGCGTCCCCGCCTGGGCCAGTTCCCGATACTCGAACACCGTCACCCATTCGCGTTGAAAGTCTGGCAGTACGGTTCGTTGCTCCCCGGCCTCAAGTTCCCCGATCCATTGGTCCTCGTCAGTCACGACAAGGGAGGGGATATCCGAGGGCCTCGCAGACGGGCGTCCAGCCAAGTAGAGCGGATCGCTCGGCTGGAGAATGCGCCAGATCACTTCCACTGTTCGTGGATGTACCCTTGTCTTGCACAGAATCTCATCAAGAACCTCGCCGAGCAAGCGGGTGATCTTGACGTGGAAGCTCGGAATGATCCACTTTACAGGCCACCCTTGTGGATGTACATATCCCCTCCAGGCGTCCTTGTACTCCTCGATTTCGTCGTCCAGCGAGCCACCATTTTCTGTAAAGCGACGCTCCAAATGCCCTGCCATCTGGTCAACATCCAGCGAGAGCACATCGCAGCACCCCTCAAGCTGGCGACGGAAATCATGGAGAGTCGCTTGGTCGAGAAGCTCTCGGAATTGCAGGGAGGGATCGACCCGAACGATTCCGAACGTCCTGTTTGAGAATAGAGATGAGTAATCGCGGTCAACTTGGGCCAAGGCGTCAGCGACTTCCTTTGGAGCCTCCATCCCCTGAAAAGCTGCCCGTAACATATCGCGCACGAGCAACTTGACCGTCGCATTCTTCAGCTCAAGCAAGGAAGCGAGTCCCTGCGCGTTCTGCCTAACGCTCTCCGGCTGACGGTATGCAACCGCGTGTAGAACTTGAAGTAGCCGCGTCTGCTGAAGCCCCTCCGCCTGAAGCACACGCTCGGCCATGACCTGCATTGCCGCCGAGCGTGCGCAGCATAGCTCGCACAGCGCGCCCATGAGACGCCGCCCCAACTCAATTTCTGGTTCGGCAAGCTGATCTATGAGGATGCCAACAATCTGCTCATTCTCGTCTCTTTCGCGCGAAACGTACCGCTTTAACCAGTCGAACCAGTCTTCGTTTGGCAGATGCCTGAATAGTTCCTGGCAATGGATCAGGAAATCGTCGAAAACCTGATCTAGGTCCTCGATCTCGCCAAACACCTCGCATGCCGCTGCCGCAATACACGGTGTGCTCTGGCCGCTGTAGCTCGCCTCTAATGAATCGCGGATACCTTCAATACACACTCGTCGGGCGGTTCCTTTGTCAAACTTTGCCAGAGCAGCAATACTTGACTCAACAGTCGCCGTGGATACCGAATCACGAAACGCCTTTTCCAGAAGGGCTGTTCCACAGCTCAGATTCCCCGTTTGGATATAACGCGATCCCAGGCGCGCGAAGTAGGACGCTCGTGCATAGACATCCCTTGTCTCGACTAACGTCTCAATCTGTGCCAATTCGTTGTCGGTGCGCGCGTGGTCAATGTGGAATGGCACGGTGGCATCTAGGATGCGATAATCTGAAACGTGCTCGTTTTGCGAGCGCAGCTTATCAAGTGTCTCGATCATAGCGCCGACCGATTGCTTACATAGCTCAATCACCTGGTTCTCGGCCACTGCAACGCCATCCAGATATGTCGGCTTCCGATCAATGCCACTGAGCCAGCCTTCTTGGGCGCTCTCCGGCTGCGGCTTTGCCCGCGGCAAGGCCCCGGCCTTCATGTCCTCCGGCCAAATCGCCGGATTCATTGAAGTAGCGACGTAGTGCGCCAGCCGTTCAGACCACGGAACGCTACTACCAGTGTTGCTCGAAGCAACTGCCTGAAGCCCGAGAATATGCTGCCGGCATTTGTGGGACTCGTTTGGGTGCAACAACGAGGCCAGTGCCCAGAGGTACTCGGGATCGCCGCCATTGCAGGAGAGAATATAGGTCTTGGCACACTCATTGGCTTGCCAGCGCCCAAACCGTTCGTAATAGAAGCGAAGCAAGTCCAATCCGGCTGGCCTGTCGGCGTCCAGCACAACGGGAAAGGACTCCTGCGGAAAGTTCTGAGTCTCCCTGCCATCGCTTACGCTCGGCATCCACTTAATCAGTTCGAGGATCGCCGCACTTCGCGCAAGAGCTTTTTCCGGTCTGTGTCTATTCACGCGCCGGAGAACGTCGGCGAGATTCAGCAAGGTCGTGTCCTTGCTGTAACCATACGACAATGTCCCGTTCACTCCTTCTTGAAGCCACTGTTCTGCGTCGTCGCGGAAGCCACATCGGGCCGTAATGGCGCTCAGCTCAAGAAAGTGGCCCCCTCGTGATCCGCCCTTGAGCTTCGACGCCTTAGCGTAGGATTCGGCGCAGCTCACGAGGACGGGCCGGAGGTTATGGCGTATCGCCGCGACCTGCGTCAGCCCCCGCCAGATGGGAAACTCGAACGAATAGTCATTTACTTGCTCGTTGATGCCATAGTGCGTTGTCCAGATGAACGAATGGCGGAGATCAACAAGAGCTTTAACCCATTCCTCAACTCGCTCCGGGCATCGCTCCGCGACAACTTCGCTCGCCCATCGTAGCGAATCGGGAAGGATGAATCGGACTGCATCCAGCGCATCTGGTGTCCGTTCGTAGGGCACATGACTGGCGGTCTTCAACCTTTCGAGCGATTGAATTGCGGTGTCGAACCAATCAATGCTATCATTCGTTCGGTGTGCGCCCAGCAGTTGTCCGATGTGCAGTAGGTGACCAAGCGTGGCAGCCCAGACAGAGTTGTCGCCCCGCAAGCGTGTGTGAAGCAGTCGGGCCAGATCGCCGTCGCGCGTGTATCCAAGAATCACGCTCCAATACGCAAACTCCTTGGTCCGATGCTGCAAATCCGCTCGAAGATCGTGGTCGCTTACGGTCTCTTTCGGCATCGAGAACTGTCCGGCAACCTGTTGCACGAGTGCGACGGGCATTTGTGCCATCGTTGCAAGAAAGGCAAGCTCGATGTTTCTATCGTCTGGAAAACGCTGAACGTAAGCGTCTATCTCCCCCGCGAGCATACTGAGTGGCTTGTGCTCGGATACTGCTCGGATGAGGTAGTATCTGATTGCCTTGTTGGAAAATGGTTGCTCAAGACGTTTTACCCGCTGCCAAAAGCGTTCCGGCTTGCTCGAAACCACGCCGTTGAGATAAGCCTCCAAGTGGGGCGCGTACTCAGGCTCGAAGCCCGGCGGCTCAAGGATGTCAGGGCCGAAAGTCTGACCCGCAAGCCATCGCATGGCCCTAGCAAACCTCGTCGGAAAGATGCCGGCACAGTGTGCCAAGACAACCGTGCCATCCTTACCGAGAGCATCCGGCTCTTCTCGGCTGTTGAGCACGTCCCGAAACAACGCTTCGGCAAGGGAATCTTTGTCGAGTCCCTTTAGCCAGAGAACGATCTGTGAAGCATAACCACGCGATACCACTAGCCCTTGGCTGTTCTCTTCGTAGAACTCCGCCACAACGTCGTCCACTCGCCCCAAGTGCAAGAGTGTTTCGGCGCGCGTCAACCACGGAAACTGATATTCGAGCCGTTCGTTAGTCCGGTGACGCAGGGAACCAAGCCTGCTGAGTTCAACGATATCGCCTTCCGCGGCAGCGGTGTCAATGGCGCACTTGATCGCTTCTTCGATCGTATCGGAGTACCGGTTATGAAGAAGTGCCTGATCGACGAATTCGCGATTGACGTGGGACAGCACGTACTTGTGCTCTTTCGCCTCAGCGGCATACGTTAGCGCATGTTTGTACCAGCGTGGGGAACGTTCCTCTTGCTTGAGGCGGTTCGAGATCGCGGCAACGATCTCCGGCCTTACACCGAGGTCCATGTGAGCCAGCACAAATACTCGGAAGCTATTGTGGAAGATTCTGATCAACCCTTGCTGATCCCTGAGCAAGTGCCTGACTTGGCGGTACGCCTCGTCAAACTCTCCTCGGCTAGGGACTCCCCGCTGGAAGTCGTATAGCTCTTCGTTATGCACGCGAAAGCGTAGCGACGCCAATACACAACTGAGATACTTTGCGTGGCCTCGCCCTTCGGCATCGAAGGCGTTCCATAGCATCTCGTAGTACTGCCGAATGTCGCCGTCAACAGTGGACGGCAATGAGTGAACAACATCCTCGGCGTGCTCGACGGCGGCCATGAGTTCGGCGATATACCGCAAATACAAGGGTAACCCGGCGCTTTTCTCCTGCACTTGTTGAATCGCAGAATCGGAAAGCACCAGTTGGCAGCGAGTCCGAAGGTATAGTTCGGTCTCCCGCGTGGAGAACAAAGGCATCTGAATGTGGTGCTGCTCTCGTCCGTGTTGAAGGGCGAGCGGTGTCCATCGGCGCAATTCCTGGGTGCCAACTACAAAGACAACGCCAGCGGGCACCTGAGCAGGAAGTGCCTGAAGGACATCGTTGAGCACCGTGTCATCGCGTTCGGCGTGGTCCAATCCATCAACGAAAACGACCAGCTTCTTGCCTTCTGACTGGCAATGCGTGCCAAGACGTTCCAGGGACGACAGGAAGTGGGTCTCGCCCATGTCGAATCGTCGGTTCAGAACATCCGAGAAAGAAGAATACAGCAGGTCCAAGAGATTGGCGCGAAGACTCTGGGCTTCGAGCCGAAGCCGTTGCTGGTTGTCGTCAATTCGCACGAAACAATAGTATCGCACGACGTGGTATTGATCGGAACGATCAAGAGCATCGAAGTATTTTGTCAGGGCGGTCGATTTGCCGCTCCCAGGTGGCCCGGTAACCACAATGTAATCGCTATCTACGGTGGCCAGCATTTGGTTGAGTTGGTCGCCCAGCGTCGGCGGCTCGACAAATCGCTGATCCTCGACGGTGAACCGCTGTGATAGCAGAAACCGGGATTGGGATTCTCGGAGGATCGAGTCAAGCAGGTTAAATGTAATTGGGGCGTGCAATTCGATTGCATGTCGCTCGACCAAACTCTTCAACTCGGCGAAGACTTGCCGATCCGAAATGCCCAGTTCATGGTCCAGCAGCACTGCCTGGATGTGGTGTTCCAATTCTTTCCAGGAAAGATGACCAACATCGAAATGAAAGCTGGCGAGGAAGTGCAAGAACTCCGGCGCGGTAAGCGAGGCCGCATCCTTCAAGGCTTGTCTGTAGCGCGCTTTATCCTTGCGATAACGGCCCTGCTGGAACTTGTCATCGAAGTGGCCATCGGCATCGACTACTTGAGCCAAGTCCGAATCGAAGTTGCGATTGGTCCGAAGATGAACTGCGATCGGCACACCTGGATTGGAGCCTACTATGCGTTTCCAACTTGCGGCAAATCTGCCAATGAAAACGTTGGCCTTCTCGTCGAGGAAGTCGTCGCCACTATATGTTGCATGAGGATCGACGGCGTGCTTGACCTGATACGCATCTACTCGTTGCGGCTGGTGAACAACGATATCGTCCAGGTTTCCCGCCTTCTCATATTCGATGAAAAGCTCGAAGGGCGCACGCTCGATGTAAAGCTCAAGGGCGAGGCGTAGAGCCGTGAGGTCCTGATACTCATCACCCTTCCGGCGAGAGCTTCCCGTTTTCGTTTTGTCCTTCATGGAACGAATCTATCCTCCTTAAGCCGCCCAATCGGCGCACAGCAGTTCCGCCTGCTCCAGCACGGTACGGGTGGCTTCCTCGCGAAGGTCGGGCGGGTAGCCGTGCTTCTTGAGGATGCGCCGGACCATCACGCGAATCTTGGCACGGGCGCTTTCCCGAACCGTCCAGTCGATTGTGACGCTCTTCCGAACGGCCACTACCAACTCCACGGCGATCACCTTCAGTTCGTCCATGCCCATCACTTGCACGGCACTCTCGTTCACAGCGAGGGCGTCGTAAAAGGCGATTTCGTCGTCGTTCAATCCGAGGTCCGCGCCACGGTTGACGGATTCACGTATCTCTTTTGCCAAACGGATTAGTTCCTCAATGACTTCCTGTGTGGCAATAGCTCGATTGTGGTAGGCGTTCAGCGTTCTTTTGAGCATCTCCGAGAACAACCGTGACTGGACGAGATTCCGCCGTGTCCGGCCCTTGATCTCGTCCCTCAGCAATTTCGCCAACAGTTCAGCGGCCACGTTCTTGTGTTTCAGTCCGCGAACCTCGGCCAGAAACTCGTCCGATAGGATGGAAATGTCGGGCTTCTTCAAACCGGCCGCCGAGAACACGTCGATCACTTCATTGGGTGCGGTGATGGCCTTCGAGACCAATTGCCGCACGGCTTGGTCGAGGTCTTCCTGGCTTTTCCGCTCGCCGGATGGCTTCACCAGGGCGACACGAACGGCCTGGAAGAAAGCAATGTCGTCCCGGATGCGGATTGCCTCATCATGGGCTGCACAGAGGGCGAACGCCCGCGAAAGATCAGTCACGACACTAGTGAACCGGGGCTTACCGTCCTCCTGCTGCAAGATGTGCTCCTGCGCCGCCGGCAGCAGGCCCAGCCGTTGGGCCGGCGCGCCGGTGGTCCACTTGGCCCAGTCAAAGCCGTGCATCATGGCGCAGCAGACTTCATACTTCTCCAGCATCGCCGCTACGGCATCCTCGGTGTCGATGCTCGGCTTGCCCCGGCCGCCGCTTTCCGTGTAGGTCGCCAATGCCTGCTTCAACTGGTCGGCCAGCCCTAGATAATCGACGACCAGCCCGCCAGGCTTGTCACGAAAGACCCGATTTACGCGGGCGATGGCCTGCATCAGCCCATGCCCGCGCATTGGCTTATCCACATACATGGTGTGCAGGCAGGGTACGTCGAACCCAGTCAGCCACATATCGCGGACAATGACAATCTTGAAGGCGTCTTTGGGATTCTTGAATCGCTTCCCCAGCCCCTTGCGGCGGCGTTTGTTGCGAATATGCTGCTGCCAGTCGGCCGGATCGGATGCGCTGCCGGTCATCACGATCTTGATTACGCCCTTCTTGTCGTCCGCGTTATGCCACCGGGGCCGGAGCTTGACGATCTCGTTGTACAGTTCGACGCAGATGCGGCGGCTCATGCAGACGATCATGGCCTTGCCGTCCATCGCCTCCAGCCGCCGCTCGAAATGGTCCACGAGGTCTGCGGCAATCAGCCGAATCCGCTTCTCGTCGCCGACCAGGGCTTCCAACGCCGCCCACTTGGTTTTGAGCTTCTCTTTCCGCTCGACTTCCTCCCCCTCGGTGATTTCCTCGAACTCGGCGTCGAGATGAGGCAGTTCCGACTCATTCAGCCCCAACTTGGCGATCCGGCTCTCGTAGTAAATGGGGACCGTCGCCTTGTCTTCTACCGCCCGCTGAATGTCATAGATCGAGACGTAATCGCCGAACACGGCCCGCGTGTTGGCATCGGTCTTCTCGATCGGCGTGCCCGTGAAGCCGATGAACGAGGCATTTGGCAAGGCATCGCGCATGTTTCGGGCGAGACCGTCGATCAAGTCGTACTGGCTGCGGTGGGCCTCATCGGCGATGACGATAATGTTTCGCCGGTCGGACAGCATCTCGACGCGAGCGCCCTTTTCGTCGGGCATGAACTTCTGGATGGTGGTGAATACCACGCCCCCGGAAGCCACACGTAATAGTTCGCGGAGATGGGCGACCGACTCGGCCTGCACCGGCTCTTGCCGCAACAATTCGTGACATCGTTGAAACTGACCGAAAAGCTGGTCGTCCAGATCGTTGCGGTCGGTCAAGGCGACGATCGTGGGATTGTCCATCGCCGGGTGTAGAATGATCTCCCCAGCGTAGAAGAGCATGGAAAGACTCTTGCCCGATCCTTGGGTGTGCCAGACCACGCCGCAGCGACGGTCCCCGCTGGGCCGTGACGCCTCGATGGTTGCCTCGACCGCCTTCTGGACCGCGTGGAACTGGTGGTAGCCGGCCAGAATCTTGTGGAGTTGGTCGCTGTCAGCATCTTCCTCGAAGACGATGAAATGCCGAAGCAGCGTCAGGAACCGCGCCTGGTCGAACACGCCACGGACGAGGACTTCGAGTTCGAGAATGGATGGCGGGGCCGTCTCTTCACCCGCGATGGTGCGCCAGACCTTGAACCACTCTTGGTTGGCCGTGAGCGAGCCGATCCTGGCTTGGAGTCCGTCCGAAACGATCAGGGCCTCGTTGTAATGGAAAAGCGACGGGATTTCCTGCTTGTAGGTTTGAAGTTGGTGCCAGGCGTCCCAGATCGTGGCGTCCTCGTCGGCCGCATTCTTGAGTTCGATGACGCCCAGCGGCAGCCCGTTGACGAGTACCACAATGTCGGGCCGACGGTGGTTCTGACCCTCGATGACGGCGAACTGGTTGACGACCAGCCAATCATTTCTCGCCGGCTGGTCGAAAACCACCAGCCGCACCCGATCGCCACGAATCGTGCCGTCGTCGCTGCGATACTCGACCTCGACGCCATCCCGCAGCATTGTGTGAAAGGCCCGGTTGTTCCCGACCAACGAAGGCGAGTCGGGGCGCAGCACCTTGCGGAAAGCTTCCTCGCGAGCTTCGGCGGGAATGTCGGGATTGAGCCGGTCGATGGCATCCCGTAGCCGCCGGGCAAGAACCACGTCGCCAAACGAATCCCGTTCCGCCTCCGGCTCGCCCGGAGCGATGGTCGGGCCGTGAGCGACCCCATATCCCAGTTCCTCGAACCAGGACAAGGCGGCTTCTTCGACAGTGGATTCGTTGAACGAGTCGGCCATCTCGGTATTCACCTCTTGTCGTCATTTTCCATTGCGATTACTCATCACGAAGTCTGCTCCCATCCGTTCAATGTTGTGGACACCATTTGCCATCCTTGTTGTAGTTGGAACTTCCCGTCAATCCTGCCGACTGCCATACGGTATCAAAGATCGGCCGCAAAATTGTCGCTGCCTCATCGTTGAGGTCTTCGATGACAATCTCGGGCAGGAGAAGCAGGTCTCGGTCTATGACCGGCACGCGATTTCGGAAGGAGTATCTCGGCCCAAGAATCATTGTGAACCCCTTCACGCCGACCATAGACAACATCGCGATGACGGGCGGTTCAATTGACAGTTCCCTCAGTAGCTTCACATAGGCGTCGGTCACACGGATCAGTTCCTCTTCGTATGCGATTGATGGAATGCCAGGCTTGTTTCCGATCAACGTAACACCATCAACTGACTCTATGACTCCAGACCGGAAGAGTTGGGTGTAGGCGTAGCATGGGCCGCCGTTCCCTTGATGTTGGTAGGTTACACAGCCATCGAGATTCATCCTCCGATCAAAGCCAAGTGCGCCCATAGCAGGAAGCCGGGCGAAGTTGTGTGACACCGATACTACATCGACTGTCGTCGGCTTGCTGAAGCTGGAAACCGGCAGCAGATGAAGGATCATCTTGGCCCCGGAATCCATTGGTAGAGGCGTCTCGCCGGCCACGATTTTGGACAAGCGGCTGTCCCTGAACCGCCGGATGCGCTCGGGAATCGCCTCCGCCATAAGGAATGCCGCGCGAATCTCGGTCACGTCCATTTGGTACTTGCCCGCGCTGTTCCTCGTGTGGAACCGCGAGGTGCCCTTGAACGTGACCATGTGGGGCGATGTCCAACTCTGCGGAATCCGAACGAGCAGCACCGGTCCCTGCGGGAATCCGCCCACGCCCTTGATTCGGACCCCTGGGATGCGCGGGTCGAGTCCCGTTTGGATCATGCTGTCGAGTCGCTGGATTTCGGCATCGGCATTGGCGATCTCCAGGCCGGGAATCGCGCTCGGTATGCCCTTCTGGGCATCCAACCCGTAGAGCAAGTCGCCACCAGCCGCGTTCGCGAAGGAGGAGATGTCGGCCAGACACTCCTTCTTGTCCTGGTCCGTGTTGCCCGGCAGCGTCCGCTTGTATTCTATAGTCCGACCCTCGGGCACGCCGGTAGCCAGCAGGGCGTCGATGTCGGCTTTCGTGATGTCGTCAAACTGCTTTGGGATCATGGTCAAGAGACAACGAGCCGTTCTTGATGTGTGTCGAACAGGAAGACAGCAAGCGTCGTCGCCGCGCCCACCGCGAGGCGAGCGTGACGAGCGGTAAGACCCTTCACTTTACCATCCTTGCCGTGTCCGGTTCCGTACAAGTTCCGAAGTTCGGCGAGGTTCTGTGTTATGGTGGCGAGATTGCCCAAAAGCGACTTGATCGACCTTGCACCTTTGTGTGCATCAGTAATGCCATCAGGAACAAGGCTCAGTTCTTCGAGGGCACGCCGCACGAGTGGTAAGACATCCGGCTTATCGGTAACAGGCTTGCTTCGCGCAGCGAGAATCGTATGGCAACACGTTTCGACCAGTTCTTTTGCTGTTCCAATGGCAAGGTCCGGGTCGCTGTCAAGTGCGGTGGTCATTCGATTGATTTGCTGATGAATGTAGTCTGCATCCGCGAATTGAACGACGGACTTGGCCACATTTGCCGTATATTGAGAGGACGCAAGCCGTTGGGGGCCGTAGATCGGTCGCCCCGAGATTGTGGACTGCTCTACAAGTACCCATCCATCGAACGTGAGTAGCTCATTGAGAGCGACTACAATCTTCGCAGCTTGCTCACGGTCGGGACGCACTGCTGGATGCACCATTTCAGCTAAGAAGTTCAGATAGACTGCATCAAAACCATCTGCAAGCTGAAATCGGCCGTCATTGAAGACCCATTGGTCGTCCCAGTCGTAATTGTTGACTCGATGTTGCCAAATGTCACCCTCCGCATTCTCAAAACGGTGATCGGTCGATGGCATGGATGACAAGTCATACAGCCGATTGAGAAACTCAGTTTCCTCAAGGTCTCCGCACCAAGAAATGGATTCGCGCACGAGCATTCGTCGTATGTCACGTCGGGTAACGTCGGTGATCGAGTTCGCGGTCGTTGACCGCCCGGTCTCGGCTTTGTCTCGCCGATTAGGGGCCAGTGTGCTTTCCTGTGTCATGGTGTTCTCTCTCCACTCAACGAGGCAATGCCGGCTTTTAGCACTTGCAGACAAATCTGTGCTGTGTGTCGGTCGGGAGCAAACCGAGAACTCATTTGCTGATATGGATGGATGTAATTGCGGAAGTCCCGAAGGGCGTGGCTGAACTTCTTCACATCGACCTTCAAATAACCGAGTTCACAGGCAACGTCGATGAATTGTGCTAGCGACCATTCGGGAAAAGGGCGAACCTTGCCAGTGTCGTCTTTGGGGCTTGCTGCGGCCAAATTAAACGCCTTGGGATTTGCAAGGGCTGTTCCAAGCAAGAGACCTTCCAAGATGCTCCCGCACATGAAGATCGAAGACAGAGGGGCATTTGAATGGAGGCAGCGTGCAGCTTCCTGGTAACGGGCATCGAGGATTGGAATCAATTTCGCATCAATGGGAATGCTGCTCAAGGAGACATTGCCGTAGTCCCGCTGCAAAAACTGGTCTTCGGTGTCCTGGCCAACATCTTGGTTACCGCATAGCCGCGAGGCTATCTTGCGGCAGTGCCCGGCCCTTGCTTTCTCGGCATCGGTGGCATTCGGGTGTTGGTATGCCCAAATGTCGATCAATTCACCAAGAG
>JAJFUI010000236.1 GCA_021372555.1 Planctomycetaceae bacterium
CTCTTGGCGAAGGCGATTGGAAAACTCTCGCTGACGCCCATCACCTCGCCAGTCGATTTCATTTCCGGCCCCAGCACCACGTCGATGCCGGCGAACTTGGCGAATGGGAAAACGGCCTCCTTGACCGAAAACTGCCGCGGAATCGGCTCCTCGAAATATCCCTGCTCGGCCAAAGTGACGCCCGCCATTACCTTCGCCGCCGCCTTGGCCAGCGGCATCCCGGTCGCCTTGGACACGAACGGCACGGTACGGCTCGCCCGCGGATTGACCTCTAGCACATAAACGTTCCGACGCCCGTCCTCACGCTTGACGGCGTACTGAATGTTCATCAGCCCGCGAACCTGGAGTCGTCGGGCAAGAGCCTCCGTTGCCTTCCGAATCTCGTCCCTCACCTCCATCGGCAAGCTGTAGGGCGGGATCGCGCAGGCGGAGTCGCCGGAATGGACCCCGGCCTCCTCGATGTGCTCCATAATGCCGGCCACGATCACCCGGTCGCCGTCGGCAATCGCGTCGACGTCCACCTCGATGGCGTCTTCGAGGAACCGGTCGATGAGGACAGGCTGACCCTGCGAGACGACGAACGCCTCGGCCACGAATCGCTCAAACTGAGCGACGTCGTAACAAATCTCCATCGCCCGGCCGCCCAACACGTAGCTGGGCCGCACCAGCACGGGATAACCGATTTCGGCCACGGCCGATCGGGCCTGCGACATCGTCCGAGCAATTCCGCTGGCCGGTTGCTTCAACCCCAGCCGATTCAAGACGTTCTTGAACTTTTCTCGGTCCTCGGCGTCCTCGATCGTATCAACGCTGGTCCCAATGATCGGCACGCCCTCGTTACTCAGCGCCCGGGCGAGATTCAAGGGCGTCTGCCCGCCGAATTGCACGATGACGCCGTCCGGCTGGACGCGGTCGCAGATGTTCAGCACGTCTTCGGTCGTGAGCGGCTCGAAGAAGAGCATGTCGGACGTGTCATAATCGGTCGACACCGTCTCGGGATTGCTGTTGACCATGATCGACTCAATGCCCAACTCCCGCAGCGCGAAGCTGGCGTGGCAACAGCAATAGTCGAACTCGATCCCCTGTCCGATGCGATTCGGCCCGCCGCCGAGGATCACGATTCGCTTCCGGCCGGTCTGTTTGGCCGGCGTCTCGTCCTCGTCCTCGTACGTCGAGTAGTAATACGGCGTGTAGGCCTCGAACTCCGCCGCGCACGTGTCGACCGACTTGAACGTCGCCACGATCCCGCGACGTTTCCGCTCCTGGCGGACGTCCATCTCCGTCATCTTCCACATCGTCGCTAGCTGCCGATCGGAAAACCCAAACTGTTTGGCCCGCCGGAGCGTCGCGTCGTCGCACTGTCCGATCCCGCCGAGGCCGCGGAGATGATCCTCCATCTCCACGATTTGCAGAAGGTTCTCCAGGAACCACGGGTCGATGCCGCTAAGCTCGTAAATCTCCTCGACCGGCATCCCGTACTTGATGGCGTACCGCAGATGCCACACCCGCCGCTCGTTCGGGCGGATCAAACTCGAACGCACCTCATCGAGCGAAGGCTGTTCGGGCGTGCCCCACAGGTCTTTACCGTCACAGCCAAAACCGAACCGTCCCACTTCCAGGCCGCGAAGCGCCTTCTGGAACGACTCCTTGAACGTCCGCCCGATGGCCATCGTTTCGCCGACGCTCTTCATCTGCGTCGTCAGCGTGGGGTTGGCCTCGGGGAACTTCTCAAAAGCGAACCGCGGCGCTTTGGTCACGACGTAGTCGATCGTCGGCTCGAAGCAGGCCTTCGTCTCGCGCGTGATGTCGTTCGGCAATTCGTGCAGCCGATAGCCCACGGCCAGCTTTGCCGCGATTTTTGCAATCGGGAATCCCGTGGCCTTCGACGCCAAGGCGCTGGAGCGGCTTACCCGCGGGTTCATTTCAATCACCACCATCCGGCCGTTCTTCGGATTGATGGCGAACTGGATGTTGGAGCCGCCCGTCTCGACGCCGATCTCCCGCATCACGGCGATCGAGGCGTCCCGCATCCGCTGATATTCTTTGTCGGTGAGCGTTTGGGCCGGGGCCACCGTGATCGAGTCGCCGGTGTGAACGCCCATCGGGTCGAAGTTCTCGATCGAGCAGATGATGACGCAGTTGTCGTCCTTGTCGCGCATCACCTCCATTTCGAACTCTTTCCACCCCAGCACCGACTCTTCGAGCAGTACCTGGTGGATGGGCGAGAGGTCCAGCCCTCGCTGTACGAGCCCATCGAACTCGTCGCGGTTGTAGGCCACGCTCGAGCCGGTGCCGCCCAGGGTGAAGCTGGGCCGGACCACGCATGGCAGCCCAATCTCCTGCAACGCCTCCCGGCCTTCGTCCAGACTGCCGATCGTCCGCCCGAGTGGGACCTCCAGCCCAATCCGCTCCATCGCCGTCTTGAACTGGTCTCGCGACTCGGCCTTGTCGATCACCGCGGCGTTGGCGCCGATCATTTCGACGCCGTACTTATCCAGCACGCCGTGCTTGTGCAGGTCCATCGCCAGGTTTAACCCGGTTTGGCCCCCCAGCGTTGGCAGCAAGGCGTCGGGCCGCTCGGCCTCGATCACCTTCTCGACCATCTGCCACGTAAGCGGCTCGATGTACGTCCGATCGGCCATCTCCGGATCGGTCATAATCGTGGCCGGGTTGGAGTTGACCAACACGACCTCGTAGCCCTCTTCGCGGAGCGCCTTGCACGCCTGGGTACCAGAATAATCGAACTCACAAGCCTGCCCGATGATGATGGGCCCGGAACCGATGAGCAGAATCTTACGAATGTCGTTGCGACGCGGCACAGCAGAAGCCTTCCTTGACGCGACCCATTGCCCCCCCGGCAAGGACGCGCACCACCCCGCGCGAGCTAGTCCCTGCCTAAAACCCCTTGATGATAACACACCGGAAGGGCGTGCTTCAAGGGGCGGCGCCAATGGGGCCCGGGCGGTGCGCAGCAAGCGGACGCGGCTAGGGCCACGAGCGATACACGGGCTTTGGTCCTGCCGCATGGCCGTCCAGTTGCGGAAGCAGCCAGTCGAGGCCTTTCAGATTGTCCGAGAGTCTGGCTTCGGCGTCGGCGTCCGCATGATTCAGGATGCCGATCAGTCCGCGATAGCCGCTGTCGCGAATGGTCCGCAACAATTGCAGGTCGAGGTCGCCCGCGCCCAAGGGCAGAACGCCACCGCCTCGGCGCATTCCGTTGAGGTTCAAGGCGTGCAGGTAGGGCAGCATCTTCGTCAGCAACTGGGGAAACCGGTCTAGATGCTGGTGTCCGTGGTGCTGGTTGTAGACAATGCCCACATTGGGCAGATTCAGGCGTTTGATGATCGCGATCTGGTTTTCGGGCTCGCCAAACCAACCGTCGTGGTTGTAAAGCTCGACCGTGCAGCCGATCTTGGCTGCCTCCAACGCGAGCGGCCGAATACGATCGGCGTTGGCCTCGATGAGCTTCTGCTGCCCGGCCGCCGTAGTCGGCGGCACGTCAGAGCCCATTACCCACAATTGCGTGCGGATGTGGTGGCGATTGAGCACATCGAGAATAATCCGGGCATTCTTATCTAAGCTCCACGGCGCCCAAAAGGCCGTCAGCTCGATGCCGTGCCGCTTCAGGGCATCGAGCTCTGCGTCAAACGTCGGAACGTGTTCGTCGCGCCAATCGTAGGCCAGTCGCTTGATGCCGAGGCGCTCGAGCATTGCCGCCCGCTCTTCCGGACCGCGTTTCTTAGCGTCAAAGGGAACGATGCACCACGCCACGAGGTTCTCGCGAGCAAACAGCCCGGGCGCTTTCGACGTGGCTGCGGGACCGGCCATGCGAGCCGCCTTCTGCCCCACGCCTTGCGTGGCCGGGCTGTCCTTGTACATCATCCGCACGCCATCGTCCGACAGCAGCTTTCTGGTCTTCTTATCCCAGACGCGCGTGCGCACCTTGATGCGATGCCCTTCCGCGTGACAGTCGTTACACGTCTCGTCACGCTCCCGATCTTTGAACCATTCCTTGTGATAGTCCTTATGGACGAGTTTGCTTTTCGGATGGCAGGAGTCGCAGAAACCATTGACTTGCTCTTTGGCGAACATCTTGTCCGGCGGGGTGAGCCCATCTTCATCGCCGCTGTGCTTAGCCGATTCGCCGTGACACGTCTCGCAGCCCACGCCGACCGGCTGATGCCCTTTCGTCAGCTTTTCCTTCTCGTAGTTGGCATGGCAGACCAGGCAATACGAGTTGTCGGCCGGCTCTGGACTCTCTTGCCGAGCCGCCGCGGTCGCAGATTTCGCCGGCGTCGCTGACTCGCCCTTGGGCGGTGCGCCCGATGCCGCCGGAACGCCGAGCCTTCCGACGAACCAACCTGCCGCCAGGAGCAGCCCAACCGCCAAACAGGTCGCCGTGCGAGTCATACGTATTCCCAATCCTTGAGCCAATGGTAGTCGGACGGCAGTTGGGCCCACATTTCTTCGCCGAGCTGCTTCAACTCCGTGCGTTCCTCCGCCCCCAATTGGCGATTCTCCCTCACTGCCAGCGCCATGTTGTCCACCTGACGGATGCTGATCAGCCCAGGAATCGGCGCGGTGATGGCCGGGTTGGCCAGGATGTGGCGAATGGTCAGGCGCGCCCGGCGATCATCCTCGTCGGCGTGGGGGCTGTTGGGCGAGCCGTCGCCCTGGAAGATGGCGTTGCTGGCGAACGGTTTGATTCCCAGGATGCCGACGTCGTGTTTCGCAATGACGCCGAACAAGCTGTCCTTCGGCAGGACCTTCGAGTTCGCCGTGTAGGGCATGCAGATGACCTCGACGACGTCCGGGTATTTTTCGATGAGCATTTTGGCCCACTTGCGATCGTGGGTCGAGAAGCCGGTGTGGCGACAGAGCCCCTTACGGCGAGCCGTGCTGAGGGCCTCGACCATCGCTTCCACGTCGGCCTGACTGTGCGAGCCGCCCCGCTCCAAAGCCATCAGCCGCCAGATGTCGGCATACTCCAACTTGCACCGCTTCAGCCCGGCCTCGAACAGCTCGACCAGCTTCTTGGCATTGCGGTTCTCGGGCACCCGCAGTTCGCTGGCCGGATGCGAGTACGCCAGGTACATCTTGTCGCGGCGGTCTCCGAGCACTTTGCAGTAGGTCTCGGGTTCCGAATCGCCGGCAAAGTCGATGAGGTTGATGCCCACATCGATGCAGCGAGAGACGACCTCGCGGCGGTTCTTGAGAAATGCGTCCGTCTCCGATCGATCTGTGGGGCCGTTGTACGGGTTGATTTCGGCCTTCGCGCCGATCACTTTGTCGACCCGCTTCCAATGCCCGCCCAGGCAGACGGCCGAAATCCAGATGCCCGTCTTCCCCAGTCGGCGGTACTCCATCTCGGGATGGTAGCTGCGAGTCTTCCTGACTTCGTCGGGTACCTTCTCCGCGCCGGCCGCCGCGATCGTCCAGGGCTGGCTTGCCAAGCTGATGCCGGCCGCCGCCGCCAGAGCAGTAGTGCCCGTTTGTCGCACAAATTCTCGCCGCGTCACTTGCTTCTTGAACATGAGACTTCTCCCGTTTGGAATCACGCTGGACGTGCGCTTTGCCGACAACTCTTTTGCCGCAATGCAGCGTTGGAAGGCATCTTGCCATCGCGTAGCGGGCGGGGATGCCTGCCAGTCTGCCAATGTCGGCAGGCACCGTGCTACACGGCATCAACCGATGATTGTAGCAGCAGCCGCCATTGAAGTCCGGCACAAGGGCGGAAAACTTTGGGATAAAAACGGCGTTCAAGCGTCGCCGACCCGATGCTCTTTTCGATACTGGCGCGGCGAAACGCCCGTCTGACGGCGAAACTCTCGCGAAAAGTGGCTCTGGTCGCAATATCCGCACGCCGCCGCAATCGCCGACAACGATTGGCCGCTGTGTACCAACTTCGAGCAAGCCAAACGCACGCGGATGCGACGCAAATACTGCTGGGGCGATACGCCGAAACACCGCCGAAACTTCCGCTCCAGCCCCCGCACCGACATCCCCGCCGCTTCGGCCAACGCCTCGTTCGAGATCGGCTTGGCGACATTGCGGCGGATGAAGGCGACCACCTTGCCGATCGCCAACTCAGGATAGTCGAGATTCACATCGTCCGGCGACAGCGGACACGTAATCCCCACCGTGGCGACGATCCGCCCCCGGGCGTCCTTCAACGGCAGCTTGCTCGTGACACTCCATTGAGCCGTATGATCGAAGCGGCCCACCTGCTCGACACGCCGCAGAATCGCACGTCCCTTCAACACCATCTTGTCATCCGCGCGAAACTGATCCGCCAACCGCCGCGGCGAGAAATCGTGGTCCGTCTTCCCGACGACCTCGTCGATTTCCTCGATTGAGTAGTTCAACAGGAATCCCCGGTTGACCCACTGATACCGCCCCTGCCGATCCTTGATCCACGCCTGAACGTCCGGCAGCAGATCGAAGAGTTGGCATATCGACGCGGTCATCGAGGGGAGTTGCATGGAGTGCTCTTTTCAACGCCGCAACACGCGATAGTGTCTACAGCGTCCACGGGCCGCGCATGTCGCGGTGCATCAGCTTGGCGGCTTCGGCGTCGCCGACAATGGTTGATTGTTTGGGGTCCCAGGTGATCTTTCGGCCGGTGCGGATGGCGATGTTGCACAAGTGGCTGATGATGTCGCTGCGCACGGCCTCCGAAACGTTTGTCACCGTATGCTTCGGATCGTTCATCGCGATCGACCTAATGAAGTTGGCCATGTGGTCGATCACCGATCTGAGCCGATTCTGGGCCGGGTCGGGCTTGTGCTTGAGCAACTCCGGATCGCTCGCAACGCATCGCTTCAACGCGCGGGCGACCTGAATCCAGCCGTGCTCGCCGATGAACTTGGTGCGGTCCTGGCCGGGGCGGAAGGTCACCTCGACGTCCCCCAGCCTGGCCTTCACGTTCCAGTCGTAGACCGTATCGTAGAGGCCCTCCTTGGGAATAACGCCGGTTGCTTCGACGACGACCGGCCCGCTAAGGTCGGCGTCACTGCCCCAGATCATGAGGTCCAATGGGTGCGCGCCCCAGCCAGCCAGATAGCCGATCGACTGGTCGTAGACCCAGTAGGTCCCTTGCGGTCGGCAGCAGTCGACGCAGTACGGCTTCTGCGGCGCGGGCCCCAGCCACATCTCATAGTCGAACCCCTCGGGCACGGTCGCCGTGGCCGTCGATCCGCCGGGCCCGCCATTGGGCGCCTCGACCTCGATGGCTCGAATCTTGCCAATCATCCCACGGCGGACGTATTCGCAACCGCGGAAGCAACGCGGCATGGCCCGCTGCTGCGTGCCGTACTGAAACACGACGCCCTTCTCGAGCACGAGCCGCTGGCAAGCCAAGTCCTGTTCGATGCTCAGCCCGAGCGGCTTTTCGACATACACGTGTTTGCCCGCCCGAACGGCCATGTTGCAGATCGGGACGTGCCAATGGTCGGGCGTGGCGATCAGGATGGCGTCAATGTCCTTTCGCGCCAGCAGATCGCGAAAATCGGCGTACGCCTTCCC
>JAJFUI010000254.1 GCA_021372555.1 Planctomycetaceae bacterium
GTGGAGGCGGCGCGTCGTTATGCCGGCAACACAAGAATGAACCAACAAGTCCTTTCCGCCCTTATCTGGTCCGTCGCCGACTTACTGCGCGGCGACTACAGGCAGTCCGACTACGGAAAGGTCATCCTCCCCTTCACCGTGCTGCGGCGCCTGGACTGCGTGCTGGCGGACACCAAGGAGTCAGCGCTGACCGAGTTCGCCCTGCGCACCCAGGCCAAGCTCAACCCGGGGCCCTTCCTGCTGCGGGTGACCGGGCGCGGCTTCTACAACGTCTCGCGGCTGGACATGAAGCGGCTGATGGGCGATCAGGACCACATCGGCGAAAATCTCCGCGCCTATATGCAGGCGTTCTCGCCCGCCGTGCGCGACATTTTCGAGAGCTTCGACTTTCACACGCAGATTGACCGGCTTGCCAAGGCCGGGCTGCTCTACCTCGTCGCGGAAAAGTTCGCCAACATCGACCTCCACCCCGACACGGTAAGCAACGCCCAGATGGGGGCGATTTTCGAGGAACTTATCCGCAAGTTCTCCGAGCTTTCCAACGAGACCGCCGGAGAGCATTTTACGCCGCGTGAAGTCATTCGGCTGATGGTCAATCTGTTGTTCATCGAGGATGACGACGCCCTGACCAAGCCCGGCGTTGTCCGTTCGCTCTACGACCCCACGGCCGGCACCGGCGGTATGTTGAGCGTATCCGAAGAGCATCTGACGAGCCTGAACCCCGAAGCCCGGTTGGTGATGTATGGGCAGGAATTGAATCCTGAGTCCTACGCCATCTGCAAGGCCGACATGCTCATCAAGGGCCAGGACATTGCCAACATCATCTTCGGCAACACCCTCTCGGCCGACGGTCTGCACGGCAAACACTTCGATTATATGCTGTCGAATCCGCCGTTCGGCGTCGAGTGGAAGAAGATCGAGAAGGAAGTCCGCAAAGAGGCCGAGCAGATGGGCTTCAATGGCCGCTTTGGGCCCGGCCTGCCAAGGGTCAGCGATGGGTCGCTGCTCTTCTTGCTGCATCTCATCTCGAAAATGCGGCCGGCCAAGGACGGCGGCAGCCGCTTCGGCATCGTGTTGAACGGTTCGCCGTTGTTCACTGGCGGGGCCGGCTCGGGCGAGAGCGAAATCCGCCGTTACGTGCTCGAAAACGATCTGCTGGAAGCCATCATCGGCCTGCCCACCGATATGTTCTACAATACGGGCATCAGCACCTACGTTTGGATCGTCAGCAACCGAAAGCCGGCCGCCCGCAAGGGCAAGGTGCAACTGATCGACGCCAGCGGTTTTTGGCAGAAGATGCGCAAAAGCCTCGGCAGCAAACGCAGGGAGTTCAGCCCCGAACACATCGAGACCATCACCAAGCTGTTCGGCAACTTCAAGAAGGTCACGAAAGACGGCGTGCCCATTAGCCGCATCTTCAAGAACGAGGATTTCGGCTATCGCACCATCACCGTCGAACGGGCCGAGCGCGACGCCAAGGGCAAGATCGTGCTCGGCACCAAGGGGAAGACAAAAGGGAAGCCCGTGCCGGATACCGCCCTGCGCGACACGGAGAATGTGCTGCTCGGCGAGGACGTGGAGAGCTATTTCAAGCGTGAAGTCCTGCCCCACGTGCCCGATGCGTGGATCGACCACGAAAAGACCAAGATCGGCTACGAAATCCCGTTCAATCGCCACTTCTACGTCTTCAAGCCACCGCGCCCGCTCAAGGAAATCGACGCCGAATTGAAGCAAACGACCGACCGCATCTTGAAGATGATCGGGGGGCTATCGAAATGAGCTTCCCACGCTATCCGAAATACAAGGCCAGCGGCGTCGATTGGCTCGGCGACGTGCCAGAGCATTGGGAAGTAAAGCCCGTCAAGATATTGGCTTCTATCGTCAATGGCTACCCATTCGACTCCAATCTGTTTGATACTGCTGAAGGGTTTCCACTGGTCCGCATCAGAGACCTTGATAAGGTTGAAACTGAAACCTACTACAAAGGCGAGTTCATTGAAAGCGCTGCCATCACTGCGGATGATGTGCTGATCGGCATGGATGGAGATTTCAATGTCGGCCGTTGGCGTGGTCAGGGAAGGGCCTTGTTGAATCAGCGGATGTGCTGCGTTCGTGGAAAAAGCAACCTTCTTACGAGATTATTGGAATACTCTCTTCCGATCCGACTAAAGGCGATCAACGACCTTACGTATGCGACGACTGTGAAACATCTGGCTTCTAGTCAGGTCGAAAAGTCGCTTATGGCGATTCCGCCAGATACGGCCGAGCAAGCCCAAATTGCCACGTTTTTGGACCGCGAGACAGCGAAGATTGACGGGCTGGTGGCGGAGCAGCAGCGGCTGATCGAACTACTGAAAGAGAAACGCACGGCCGTCATCTCCCACGCCATCACCAAAGGTTTGAATCCCGACGCCCCCTTGAAGCCCTCCAGCATCGAATGGCTCGGCGACGTGCCAGAGCATTGGGAAATAAAACGACTGAAGTTTCTTTGCAACATTCAAACGGGCGACAAAGACACCGAGAACGCGGTGGAGGATGGTCTTTATCCATTCTTTGTTCGCTCACAGACAGTCGAACGAATCAATTCAACAGCGTTCGATTGCGAAGCCATTCTGACGGCTGGTGATGGTGTTGGTGTTGGAAAGGTCTTCCATTACTACAAAGGCCCTTTCGACTTTCACCAACGTGTCTATATGATGAACGACTTCCGCGATGTGTCTGGCCCCTTCCTGTTTCACTTCCTCCGCGAGAATTTTTACAAAGTTGCGCTCGAGGGCGGAGCAAAATCTACTGTCGATTCTCTACGTCGCCCAGTCTTTATGAATTTTCCGGTCTGCGTTCCACCCAGGGAGGAACAGACTGAAATCGTAGCGACTGTGGAGCAAGAAGCCGCTCAATTTGACGCCCTCGCCGCCGAAGCCCAACACTCCATTGACCTGCTACAAGAACGCCGGACAGCGATAATCTCGGCCGCCACGACCGGCCAAATCGACGTTCGCCCACTCAACAAAAGGCAGTCCGTATGAGTGCAACACCCAAGACTATTCAGATTTTTCTGCCGGGCGGCGACCCGCGAGGCATCCGCGTGGCCGAAATCACTACCCGCATCGTCCAGGTGATTGAAGTCCCTCGCAGCTTGCTGCAAGACTTCTTGAAAATGGACGAAAGCAATCAAGTAGCACTCTACTTCCTGTTCGGCGAAGCAGAGGACGACACGGAACACAAGGTCTATATCGGGCAGACGGGCGATTTGCGTGCCCGGCTTGCAAAGCATAACAAGGAGAAGGACTTTTGGGATCGCGCCTTGGTGCTGATCTCTCGCACGAACAGCCTAACCCAAACCCACGCACTGTTTTTGGAATGGCACTGCCTACAAGCTGCCCGAAAAGCCGGCCGCTACGCCGACGAGAACGGCAACAACGGCAGCAAGCCCCACACGCCAGCGCCCTTGGAGGCAGACTGTCTGGAAATCTTCGAGACCGGCCAGACTCTGCTGGCGACTCTTGGCTATCCGGTGTTTGATCCATTGGCCAAGACAACGAAAGCGTCCAAAGCGGACGAATTCTACTGCAAAGCCTCGGGTGCGAACGGGCGCGGCCAATACACCGAGGAAGGTTTTGTCGTGCTCAAGGGTTCGACCGGACGCAAAGAAAACGTGCCTTCGATCATCGGCACATCGCTTGAACGTCTCCGGGCCAGGCTTCTTGAATCCGGTGTGATGCGTGAAGATGGCGATATGTGTGTCTTTGACAAGGACTACCTGTTCCGCTCTCCAAGTATGGCCGCAATGGCCTTGACCGGCAGGACGGCCAACGGATGGCTTGAATGGAGAACCAAAGACGGCAAGACGCTCGATGCGGTGAAACGGCAAGAGACTGCCTGATACGCAGCATCATCGAGAATAGAAGGACGCGATGGACCTGCACAAAGAAATCAACTTCGAGACCGAGATTTGCGAGCACCTGGGCGCTCACGGCTGGCTCTATGCCGAAGGCGACGCGGCGGGCTACGACCGGGCGAGGGCGTTGTTCCCGGCCGACGTGCTGGCTTGGGTGCAGGCCACGCAGCCGAAAGCCTGGGAAACGCTTGTGAAGAACCACGGCGCACAGGCCGGCGAAACGCTGCTGGCCCGGCTGCGCGATCAACTCGACCAGCGCGGCACGCTCGGTGTGTTGCGGCACGGCATCGAGCTACTCGGCCTGCGGCACCCGCTAAAGCTGGCCGAGTTCAAGCCGGCATTGGCGATCAATGCCGACATCATGGCCCGGTACGCCGCCAACCGGCTGCGGGTGGTTCGGCAGGTGCATTATTCGCTCCACAACGAGAACAGCATCGACTTGGTGCTGTTCCTCAACGGCGTGCCGGTCGCCACGGCGGAGCTAAAGACGGACTTCACCCAGAGCGTGGGCGACGCGATCGACCAGTATCGCTTCGACCGTCCGCCCCATCCCAAGGGCCAAGCCGCCGAGCCGCTGTTATCGTTCCCCAACGGGGCGTTGGTGCATTTCGCGGTGAGCAACAG
>JAJFUI010000256.1 GCA_021372555.1 Planctomycetaceae bacterium
CACGAATGTCCCTCTCAGCAGAGCGAACGGCGTTTGCACCGCCACGTTGTCAGTCCACAACGGTCCCAAGTCAGCCATTGCTTGTCTCCATGCGCCAGTTGTGTACGTCGGATTCTGTGATCGTCCATGTCGCTCCAAGCAGCTCCGCGGTGCTCGTGGGCGATTCCGCATAGGATTTCAGTTTGTTGCACAGAACGTCGGCAGCGGTGGCCGCGTTTTCGCCGCCGAGGGCGCTGGCAATGGCCGGTCGCAGGGCGTCGATCCACGCCCGGACCGCGTTGGCGCCAAGATCGATTCCGCCGCCGTTGCCTCGATCATCGCCGGGCAAGGTGAGCATTCGCACCATATCGGCGACCAAACGCGACCCGGCAGCATTGGCATCCAAGACGGACACCAAGACGTTGTACTCGCTCTCGGTAAGGAGCGTTGCCAGAGTCCTATAACTGCCGAACCGCGAGTGGATGCTGGTCTTGTCGAGAGCATTGAGCTCGGCGGCCGCCTCGGCGTCGGTCATGGCCGCGTAAAGCGGCTTTCGGAGTTCCTCAGTAAATGATGACATGGCTTCACGTTAGCTAGGAATTGCTGTCTATCGGATCGGGTTGGATGCCAGCGAGGCGGAGAGAGGAATTACGGCGAAACACCCATTGCCTTCCCGTGTCTTCCCCTCTCCGCTCCCTGCCGGCTGTGCATGGGATGCCTCAGTTGCCGCTGCCGGCGCCAGTGCTGCGGACGACGTATCGCGGGTTGATGACCGCTGCGGCGCCGCGCTCACTGGCCTTGAATCGGGCGACGATGTCCTGGTTGAACTCGGCCTCGCTGTTGCTTGGCGATTGAGTCACCGTGATTGGCCAGTTTTCCATGTAAGCGAATGCTTTGCGGAAATCCCCGATGAACCAGTACCGTTTGGCCTGCTCGGCGGACTTTCCGGCGGCAATCAGCCGGCGATAGGCCAGGCGGCTCTCGACCACCGTGTAGTTGCCCAAGGGGTTTGCCGCAACCGTGGTGGTCGCGCTGCCGGCGCCGGCGTATTGGATTTCGGCGGCGTTGAAGATCCGGTGTGCGGCGTGGCGATACGCCGGCATCACCAGGACGGTTGTCGCCCGCATCAAGACCGGCTCATTGGTGTTCGGGTCCAAGATGTCCGCGAACAGTTGCTCGGCGGCGTCGACGTCGGTCCAATCGACCAGCTCGTCGGTCAGCTCGTTGACCCAAACGCCGTCGGGCGCCACGCCCGAGCCGGCTGCGCTGTAGGTGTTGTAGGCGTGTCCTTTCCAGTTGTAGTTGTTGGTTACGCCCAGCAGCAGGTCGAGAAGCCGTTTTTCCTTGTTGAGGCCGAGCACCTCGCCGACCTCTGCGGCTCGCTGCAGGATCAGGTGCGTGCGGTCGAAGAAAACCGCTTCCTTGGTGACCGGCACGATGAACCCGCGCTTGGTGGTTTGCGGCGTATCGATGTAGTCCTCGCCGAATCCCAAGCTCGGGTACGGCATGCCCGGCCGCACCTCGGAGACATCGTCGCTGAGCCGGCCCACGCCGGGGATTCTTTCGCCGTCGAGTCGTGTCGGGACGGAGTTGACCAGCTTCGAGAGGACGAACGCCTCTTGCGTGTACGCGTCGAGAATCGATGATTGGATGATCTGACCGGTGATGTTCGAGAATGCGGTGGCATCCACGCCATCCCCGGCCTCCAGCAGACAGGCGTTGCTCTGACGGG
>JAJFUI010000270.1 GCA_021372555.1 Planctomycetaceae bacterium
CTGTTGCATGTTCGGTTTGTGGCTGCGTGGGCGAAGATGTTGCTCAACAGCCGTTTTGCCTTCGGCACAACTCGTCGCGATCCATCTTGAGGATCTGCTTGAGCCGTTTGGTGTCCGCCCGACGTTGCGAATCGTCGGTCAACAGACGCGATAGCACCGCGGTCATTTCCTTGGCCGCCGCGGGGGCGTCGCCGTCGGCGAGGCGACAGAACACCCAGCGCGCTTCTTTCCGCGTGCTCACCAGCCCAGCCTGCTTCAAAATCGCGACGTGTTTCGAAACGGTGGACGGAGCCAGCCTGAGCAACTCGACAATCTGGCAGACGCAGAGCTCCTGCGCATGGAGCGACAGGAGGATTCGCACTCGATTTTCATCGGCCAGGGCCTTGATGACCGCCATCAGTTCGCGCACGCGTCGGACTCCATCGGATTGCCATTTCGCCAAATATCGAAATGGTATCGCGGCCGACGAGGAACGTCAAGGCGGTGTTGGACAACTTTGCCGCGCGCATTGCCAGTTGCAGGGCTGGTGGCCGAAAAGGGTGTCGGACAAACGGGGGTGCGAAAAATGACTGAGCAACCCGATTCCGGGCGGCCGAGGGGCGATCTTGCCTTCGCCGGGCCGGCCGCATACAAGTCACTAGAGGTCTCTCACGTGAAGGAGAACCGAGGTGAACCGTCCATTTGTAGCATTGATCGTGATCCTTGTCGTCATCGCCGTCGTGCTGGCTGCAACCGGCGTGCTTCGCTTTCACAACACCAAGGACGAGTCTGCCGTGACCGTCGACAAGAAGCTGCTGAAGGAGCAAACCGAGGAGGCTCTCGACAAGGCGGGCCAGACGCTGCGCAAGGCAGCCGGTGGCTTGCAGGGATCGGAGAAGCCGGGCGAGCAAAAGGCAACCCCGGAGTCGCCGAGCGAAGCTCCGCCGCGCAGTGCGGAACACCACCGCTAACGACCGCGTGTCCGCCGATTCAACGGCTGAAGGTCAGGCCCGGGTCCCCGAGATTATCGCTCGGCAACTTGAAGTTGAGTTGATCGTTCCCTAGCTGCGTTACTTGGCCGACCATCACGGGGTTGTCGCCTTCTTTGAGGATCAGCAAGTTGTCTGCAACCGTGTAAGGGCCACTGTGCTCCTCGCTTTTGCCTTCACGCGTGAATCGCCAGGTGTATTTGCGGTCTGCGGTTAGGCTCAATGAAATGGTCGAGCCATCGGGTTGCTCCGCCTTCCAGTCGCCAACCAGGGTCGCCGCGTCAATCGGCGTCGCGGGGCCTGCTGGCGCGGCAGGCGCCTTCGGGGCGGCCGCTGCTCCCTGGGCGGGCGCGGTGAGCGAGGCCAGCAATTGCGCGGACAGTTGGTCTTTGGGGTTCAACTGGACGACTGCCTCGAGTTGCTTTACCGCGGCCTCGGTGTGGCCGCAGGTCAGATAGTGGTAAGCAAGCACAAAGCGGGCGTCCGCCTGGTTTCGATGCGCGTCGACGTATTGCTCCAGGGCTCGCAATTGAGCGGTGTAAGTGTTGACGTCTTGATAGAAGCTGCTCATCGTCGTCCAGTCCCAGCCTGGACCGGCGGACAGCACGGCGTACAGCCCCGCTGCCGCGGCCTTGTACTGCTTGGCGGCAAAGTAGGCCAACGCGCGAAACTCGTGCGGCAGCGAATCGCCCGGGTTCAAGGCGATTGCTTGATTCGCTTGTCGGATCGCCGTCAGGTAGTCGCCCTTCAGGAATGCCTCGCGGGCGGCATCGAGCAAGTCAGTGGCTTGATCCCCCTGATCGGCCAACGGTTCTGCCGGCACTGCCGCAGCGATCGGCTGCGAGTAGTCGATCGGCACGCCGTTGACGACCACCGGTGCTACGTAGTAAGGATTGCTGTACGACCAGTATCCCCACGACCACGGCGCCGCCACAGCGACGCCCCAGGCGACTCCCGCGCCGTACCAACCGTGCGGCCATCGATGCCAGGGATGATCCCAGTGGCCGTGCCAATCGCCGTGATACCAGTCATGATGGGCCCAATCGTGTCGGGGCCCAGTGTTGCTCGGGAGCTGGCCCGGCCGCGGACGAACGTCGGGACGCGGACGAGTGTCGGGCTTCGGGCGAACGTCGGGACGCGGCCCAGGCGTTGGGCGGTTGGCAAGCCGCGACCGGTCGATCACATTCGACGTGCCTGGACGTTGCGGGTTCCCAATCGGGCGTTGCGGGACCCGGGCCGGTCGCACGTCGGCCCGTGGGACGCTGAGCGACGGCGTGTGACCGGGGGGAAGCCGGCTAGGCACGCCCACATTGCCTCCCCGGCCAATGGTACTGCCGCCCTGAAAGCCCCCGGCGGGGCGTCCAGCGGTTGGGCCCCCGCCAGCCGGACGTGCGCCGCCATGGAAACCGCCGCCGCCGCCTCGGCCCGCCCATGCGCCAACCGCCGTGCAGGCGACAATCAGGCCGGCAAGCCACGTGATTCGAACTACCCTATTCATTTCTTTCTCTCCCGATTGGCGGCCGATGCGGCGATTTACTTCGGTTCCGGTGGACGGCGGACCACGAGAATCTTCTCGCCGTCCGCCATTTTCTCGTCGCCGACTACCCGATCGACCGTTTGCAGGATCATGCGATCCTTGCCGACCTGTGTCATGGTCCGCGTGGCGGTGGCCGTCTTTCCGTTGCGAGTCACGCCGTTGAGCTTCTCGACCCAGGTGTTTCCATGGCGGCTCCATGTGGCCTCGGCGAAACCGCCCTCGGAGTCGAACGTCCACGACCGGATCGTCTTCTTGAGCGGGTCCCAGCCGATCCGGACGGAGCCGGTCATGGCCGGTTTGCCGCCGATCTGTGCGGTGAAATTGCCGAGGATGAAGCGGTGGTTGTCCGTCCAGCGGTAGGAGGTCAGCACGAGAACGTCGGGGCTTTCATCGACCCAGTCGCCGATTAGCCCTTCGAGTTGGGCGAGCGCCGCCTCGCCGCCCCAGGTGTCGTCCGGCAACTCGGTGGCCGCGGCCATTCGCCACTGGCCGTTCTGTTTGACGTGAATCACGCGGTAGCGGCTCTTGTCGGCGGGCGAGTTGGGCGCGTTAACGACCGTCGTCGTGCCAGTCTCAACCGCCTCGGCGGGACCGGCCCGGCGGAGGGACTCGATCGTGTTCGTCATCTTCGTCTGGGGATGGTCCTTGAAGACGGTGGCGAAAACGCGCTCGATCTCCTTGCGGCCGCGCACCACGTTCCCCTCATCGTCGGCAGCCATGCCATCGACAGTAAACAGGCCGGCAATGGCGTGGGCGTCGTGATTGTTGTAGCTTTTGATGAACTCATCGACGACTTGCCGGATCGCCTTTTCATCCTCCGGTGCAAGCGTTCTGACGCTGTGGGTCGGCGATGCAGTCTTCGGCTGGCCAGCGGGAGGTTGCGCATCCTGCGTTATCCCCTGTGTGGCCGCCAAGGCGACGGTGATGACTCCAACAATGAAGATTGCGATTTGCATGGTCGTTTCCTTCGCTTAGCTCCGTAGGCCTGCAGAAGTATACACCAGCCGTAAAGGCTACGGGTGGAAACGCGGGCCCCTTTTTTGGCAAACACTTGGCGGGCGCGAAGGTTTCGGCAACGGCCGGGCCGTTGAACGCGGGACGTACTCATGCTACAACACCGTCGGTTGCCAGGTATCCATTGTCCGACGAAGGGAGTCTGTCATGCGTCTACTGATTCGGGTGGTGCCCCTGCTGATCATCGTGTTAGGCGTCGTAGGGCTGTGCCGTGGATGGTTTAGCTTCTCCGGGGCTACCTCGGAGGCGCAAGGGGACAAGGTTAACCTCGGAGTCTCCGTGGACAAGGGTAAGTTGAAATCAGACGTGAAGAAGGCGGGGGAAAAGCTCAAAGAGGAAATCGGGGGACTGAAGAACAAGGGGAAGGCGAAACAGGGGGCGTGAGCCGCGGCGTCGGCTCACCGCAGCCGGGTGGCCAGCATTCCGCAAGCGGCGTGAATGTCGCGGCCACCGCTATAGCGCCGCGCAACGGGTGCCTGCAGCTTCGCTCGGAGGGCGTCGCGGAACGCATTCAGCTCTTCAACCGACGGTGGTCGGAACCTGCCGGTCGGATCGTTCACGTCGATCAGGTCCAGCTTGATCGGCAGTCCGCGGGTCAGTTCGCCCAGCGTGTCTGCATCCTCGTCGCGCGTATTGACGCCGGCCATCATGGTCCAGGCGAGCACGACTCGTCGCCCCGTGGCCTTGTGGTACGCCCGAAGCGATTCGAGGAGTTCCGCCGTCGGATATGCAGCCTCCACCGGCATCAACTCGCAACGTTGCCGCGGATCGGCCGAGTTCAGCGAGACAACCAGACGATAAGGATGCCGTTCTTCGGTGAAGCGACGGATGCCGGGCACGATGCCAACGGTTGATATTGTGATCGCCTTGCCGCTGATTGCCAGGCCGCAAGGTTCCGAGAAAACCTTCGCCGCTTGGATGACGTTGTCATAGTTGAGCATCGGTTCGCCCATGCCCATGAAGACGACGCCGCGTACCGGATGCGGGGAATCGTCGCGGACTTGCACCACTTGGTCGACGATCTCCCACGTGGCCAGATTTCGATGGAAGCCCATGCGGCCGGTGGCGCAGAAGGCGCACTGCATCGCGCAGCCAATTTGCGAACTGACGCAAACGA
>JAJFUI010000272.1 GCA_021372555.1 Planctomycetaceae bacterium
GCGGCGGGGCCAGCGGAGGGAATGTGACGCTTGGGTCGGGCACGCTGACCGTGGGCGACAGCAGCAGCGCAACGTTCGGCGGCGTGCTGAGCGGCACGGGCGGCAGCCTGGTCAAACAAGGCTCCGGCGCGCTCACACTGAGCGGGGCAAACACCTATACCGGCACGACAACCATCAGCCAGGGGACGCTCATCGCGAGCAGCATTGTGGTAAGCGGTGGCAGCAGCAGCTTGGGCAATGCCACTAGCCCCGTCGTGCTTGGGGACGGCATACATCAGGGCCTGCTTTCCTACACGGGCAGTAGCGCCACCTACACGCGTGGTTTCACGATAAATGCGGGCGGTGGCGAGATCGACGTAACGAATTCCGGCCAAACAGTCACCGTCACGACGGGGGCAATCGGTGATTCGGGGCCGCTGACGATCGGTGGGGCAGGAAGTACGTCCATCTCCGTCGCAATCTCGGGCACTGTCGCTCTCACCAAGGTTGGCACGGGAACGTTGACGCTCGGTGCGAGCAACAGCTACAGTGGCACGACCCGAATCACCGCTGGAACGCTCGTCCTCAACAGCCCGCTTGCGCTGCAAAGCAGTACGCTGGACCTCAACAGCACTGATTCCGGCAGCCTCAGCTTTGGGTCGCTGACAACGGCGACTTTTGCCGGCTTGACGGGCTCGCGCAATTTGATATTGCAGAACGCAACGTCGGCTGCCGTCGCGCTAACGGTCGGAAACGGTGTCGCAGATACTTCGTATTCCGGTGTGCTGAGCGGGGCTGGCAGCCTAATTAAGGTCGGATCGAATACGCTGACACTCTCCGCGAATCAGAGCTACACAGGGCCAACGACGGCGCAGGCCGGAAGGTTGAACGTTCTCGGAAACCTCAGCAGCCATGTGACGGTCACCGGCGGTACTGTCATCGGACTGATTTTCTACGATCCAGACCTGGCGGCCGCGGTTCGTCAAGCGTTGGGCATGTCGGTCAATACGGTGCTGACGGCGGCCAACGTATCGCCGTTGACGTCGCTCTCGGTGGACAGCAATCGCGTCACGACTCTTCAAGGATTGCAGTATGCTACGAATCTGGAATCGTTGACGCTTCTGCCCGGCGACTTCTCCTCCAACGCGTCTTACGAGCACCTGCCGAGCACTTCATCCAGCACGTCGCCGCTGGCACCGTTGAGCGGGCTCACGCACCTTACCACGCTGATTCTTCAGGATTGCGGCCTCAACGACACCGCCCTCACCACCTCGGTCAGTCTGCCGTCGTTGCAGTCGCTAGACATTCGGTACAACAGCATCAGCACGGTCCCCTCGTGGATCGCCAGCCTATCGGGCTTTACTTCCCTTTTGGTCTACGGCAATACGGCTCTGACGAGCAATCCCAGGATCGGCCTTGCTAACCTGGCGGGCAAGCTCATCAACGTTGACGTGGCACCGGATCACCCCGAGGCAGCTACGACGATCGCGGACCTCGCCGCCTCGCTGTACCACTTGCCCATCGCGATGTACCAGTATGTGACCAACACGATTGAATTCCAACCCTACACCGGCGCAATGAAAGGTGCGCTGGCCGTCCTGCAAACGGGCGGTGGAAACGACTGGGACACGGATTCGCTCTTGGCCGAGTTGTTCCAGGATGCAGGGGTTAGCACGCAGCATATCTCTCGAATCTCCGGGCGAGTCACCGTCTCGGATCAAACGGCCGAGGACTACCTGGGGGTCACTAATGCCAGCGCCGCCGTGGCGGTGCTCGACGCCGCGGGTCTGGAGCCAACCACCGGCACGGGCACCATCACCTTCGATCACGCCTGGCTCCAGGTGACGTTTGGCTCAACGACCGTGAAGCTTGATCCCGCCTGGAAGTTTTGCGATTTCCAGCCCGGAATGGGGGACATGCTGGCGTCGCAGTCGTTCGATCTTGACGACTACCTGAGCACAGTCACCAAAGAGACGGCAGGAGAATACTACGAGCAACAGGTCCGTGATTACCTGGCGGCCAACGACCCCAGCAAAACGATCGCGGACGTGCCGCACACAGGGCCGATCCACCAGCAGACGATCACGTCGTTGCTGACGGATTTGCCGTACCAGCATACGCAGGGGACGGTCGTAACCACCGTGCCGGAACACCAAATTCAGATCAGCATGGTGATCCCGTGCTGGACTTATGTCGGTGGCAGTTGGCATTGGGACCACATAACAGGGACCTACGACGCGGGGTCAAACACAACGACGCTCTCCGCCGAGAAGTGGAACGGTTCGGATTGGGTGGAGGACTCGGGGGTATTTTCCTACGGTTCCGTCGGGACAAAAGTCTACATTGACTTTTCCAATACCGGAACCTGGCAAAATGCACAGGCTTTCAACGTTGTGTCCTGGAATTCGCTTTCGTCGATTACCGTCTCGGGCAACGCCCCCGCTACAGACGCTCAGTTCTACATCACGGGCGTGTCGGAGCTTTATGGTGTCCCGGACATCTCGCTGGACAAGGTTACCCTTGGCTATGTCGGCACCAGCAATTCGTTGACGCCAGACCTTCGCCTGACCGACACCACAGGTGAAAGCACCGACGTATATGGCAATAAGACGTTGCCGAACGGAGCGCCGGTGAACATTATCATCACGTACTACCAGCCTACAAGCAGCGGGAGCACGCAGAGATACTCGACTACCTATCCACGATACGCCGGTGACTATGCGGCCATCGGTATCGACGCCGGGCAGTGGTCCGACCGATGGATCGTGGCGGCCCGAAAGACCCTCAACGATGCGGAAGTCGCCAAATCCGACAATCCAGGTTCAGCGATCCAAGACGACTCGATAGTCCGTGGCCTGTTGAGCCTGGCCGTGGCGGACTATTTCCACCAAACCGATCAGGAGGAGGCGATCATCGACGGGCTTACCGGCGCTGTTCCGGTATACAACTTCGTGGCTTCCTGCCTCGCGTCGAGCGCCTCCACGTTGCAGACAGCGGACTTCAGCCAACAGCTTCCTTATCTGCCTGCTTCGATGTCCATCGACGTGCAGAACAACTTCTGTGACGCCGTGGCTATCAACGGCAGCGACCCGTCGGCCGTCACGCGGTTCAATCAGGTCGGCTACAACGATTCGGCCGCCGAATCGGCCCTGTGGGAAGAACTGACGAACATTCCCAGCGCCTCGACCGTCAAAGCGATCCAGTACGCCAATCAGAATGGCATCGACATTGCACCGTTCGGCCCCGGCAGCACTCGGCAACAAATCTACGATCAGTTCAGCCTCATTTCGGACACTAATTTCCGCAATGGCCTCGCCGATTCAATTCACTCCTATTGCCAGGCAGGCTACTCGGTCGATTCACCGACGCAGATCATGAGCTTCGGCAACGACCAAAGCCAACCTTGGACGGGGGTTGGTTTCACGGTCGCCGATAGCGCCGGTCGAGTTCTCGCCTACATGATCTATGGCGGCGTAAGTGGAAGCAGCCAGTATGCTACAGTATCCGGCGGCGCGGCCGTGGGGCCGCCGAGCATTGTCTACGACGTCGTTTCGGCTGTGGTGTCGCTCCTTGCAACCGATCCGGTCAATACGGCTAATGGCGATGTCGTGTACCAGGCGACCGACTTCAGCATTCCCAACCTGGGCGTTCCGTTGACGTTCGCCCGCCAGTACGATTCCTTCAACACCGTCTCGGGGCTTGCAGGAGCGCCAAGCCCTTGGTCCGACCGAGGTATGGGCGAGGGCTGGTCCTTCAGTTTCAGCGACACGCTCACTACCAGCACCGATGTAAACGACCCGTCCGGCACCAAGGTGTGGTTCGCCAGCGATGGGGTTCAGTACAAATTCGTCCCGAATGGCGGCGGATACAATACACCGAAAACCCTCTTTGGCACCCTGGTCTTCAACGGCAGCGGTCAAGGTTACACGTGGACCGACAAGAACGACAACGTGATCCATTTCGACGATAGCGGCAAGCTGCGCTACGAATGGGACGTGTATGGCAACGGCGTGGACATCGCCTATGACGGCAACGGGTGCATCACTACGGTGAGCGATCACGTCAACTCGTCCCGACACCTGACGTTCACCTATACGAGCGGGCACATTACGTCGATCGTCGACTTCAATGGCCGCACGTGGACTTACCGGTACACAGGCGGCCAACTCACGCAGGTCACGACTCCTACCGACGTCAATACGCCACAAGGGAGCACGGCATACGGATACTACAGCGACGACGCCCAGCGAAACCTTCTCAAATCGGTGCTCGACGCGGACGGCAATACAACCACTTTCGAGTATTACTCCAACCGCTACGGCTTCCGAGTGATCGACGCGGACGGAGGAGCCTACAGTCTAAGCTACAATCTGTTCCGCAATCGCACCGCATTGACCTGCGCCCTGGGCTCCACGGGCTACTACTCGTATGACGTGGACACTGGACATGCGTTGCTCACCGAGAGACTCTACGCCGATCGGACCACCAACACTTACCAATGGACCGATGGCTTGATGACCTCCGACACGGATGCCTACGGCCAGACGCAAAGCTACACCTACTACAATGACGGCACCGGCGATTTGCACACCTACACCGACCGGGGAAACAACGTCACGACGTACACGTACACCGCCGACGTTTACCACAACATCGCATCCATCGCAACCACCGGTCCAAATGGCAACGTCGTCACGACGTTCACGTACAATGCCAATTCCGGCAAAAGCCTGACGGACGTGACCGAAGATTCGAGCGGCCTAGCGCTCCACACGACGTTCACGTACCAGGGTTCCGCAGGGGCTCGCGGCCTGCCGGACACGATGACCAGCCCTAACGGCTATCTCACCTCGGGCGATCCCAACGACTACAAGACCACGTACACCTACAACATCGCCGGAGACGTGCTGACGGAGTCCTACCGCGTTTCGTCCACGCATTCGATCACTGAGCAGTACGGGTACGACAACTGGGGGAATCTGACCAGCTACACCGACGGCAATGGCAAGGTCACAAGTTACACGTATGATCTTTTGGATCGGGTCAAGACCGAGACCGACCCCGATCCTGACGGCACTGGCGGCCTGCCCGCCCCGCACGTCACCTATGCCTACAACGGGAACGGCGACCTGATTCAGAAGTCGGTGGACACGGCCGGAACCACACCGCTTGTGACTACCATCACCTATGACGCGATGGAAAACGTGACCGGAGTCACCAATCCCGACGGCACCTATACGAGCTACGCCTATGACCAAGGCGAGAACCTGGTGCGTCAGACCGATGAACTGGGCCGGGCTACCCGGTACCTCTACGACCGTCGCTATCGGCAGATCGCCACCATTGCGCCGGACGGAGGCGTTTGGCGAACCAGTTACGATGGCGGCAACCGCGTCGTCGCCGAGACGGACGCGCTGGGCAACACGACCCGATATGAATATGACGTGCTGGGCCAACTCACAGAAGTCGTCTCGCCCGATCCGGATGGCAATGGATCGCTTACAAGTCTGATTACGCTCTATGGCTACTACAACGACGGAAGCCTGCGCTACGTCACCGACACCCACGCCGATGTGAACGGCAATCCGGTGGCCAGTCTTGGCGATGCCAATTACACCACCGAATACCACTACGACAACCTAGGCCAGCTCACCCAGGAGATCGACGCCGACCCAGACGGCAACGGCTCACTGGGCCGGCCTACCACCTACTACGGCTACGACGCCGACGGCAACCTGGCTTGGACCACCGACGCCCGCGGCAGCGCGGCCCAGGACCCGGACCATACGACCACCTATAACTACGACGAGGCTGGGCGGCTGATTCGCGTGAATGTGCCAGACCCGAACGGTGCGAGCGGCGATAAGCTCACGACCCGTTACTTCTACGACGATAATGGCAACGTGACCGACGTGGTCGATCCTCGCGGCACGGACGCCAAGGAGGCCGCGTACACGACGCACTACGTCTACGACGCCCTTGGCCGGCTCACCCAAGAGGTCGATCCCGACCCGGACGACTTCAGCAATGTGGGCGGCAGCAACGGCCCGCAAACGCGGCCCAGCACCAGCTACGCTTACGACGCCTATGGCAACCTGGCGTCCGTGACCGATCCGCTCACCCACACCACAAGTTACCAGTACGACAAGTTGGGGCAATGCACGGCCGTGACCGACGCCCTGGGCGACACCAACTCGGTCCTGTACGACGCCGCCGGCAATGTGCTCTGGTCCAAGGACGCCCTCGGAGCGATCACCTTCTATCAATACGACGCAGCGGACCAAATGGTGAGCGTGACTCTGCCCGCGGCCAATGCCGACACGTCTGCCGCGACGACCACTTACCAATACGACCTCAACGGCAATCTGACCAGCGCGACCGACGCCCTGGAGCACACGACCACCTACCAGTACGACCGCCTTGGCCGGCGGACGCAGGTCACCTCGCCCAATACGGGCAGCAATACGTCGGTGACGCAGTACGCCTACGACTCGCAGGGCCGCCTGCTGAGCACGACCGACGGACTGAGCTACGCGACCACCTACGCCTACGACAACCTCAATCGGCTCACGTCCGAGACGGATGCGTTGAACGGCGTCACGTCCTATACCTACGACGCCAACGGCAACACGCTCTCGGTCGAGGATCCCGATGGGAACACGACCGAGTATGCCTATGATTCGCTCAACCGGGTCACTGATTCGCTGGACCGGGGAGCCAGCGAGAGCGATCCGCTTGCACTCACGCGGCAGTATCAATACGATGACATCGGGAACGTAACGCAGTACACCGACCGGGACTTCCGCGTGACCAAGTATCAATACGACAATCTGGGCCGCGAGACCGGGGAGCAGTGGATGAGCGGCGCGACCGTCGTCCATTCGTTCTCCTACGCCTACGACGCGCTCGGCCGGCTGCTTTCGGGCTCGGACAACGATCCGACCTACGGCTCGACCGACAGCTACGTCTACAACGCCCTGGGCCAGGTCACGTCCGAAACGCAGGCGATCGACGGCCTGACGCCCAGCGTCACGCTCTCGCGGCAGTACGACGCCAATGGGCGTCAGACGCAGCTTTCGGCCGCGATCGGCTCGACCTCCGATTTCGTAAACGACTACGCTTACGACCGGCTGGGCGAGCTGGCGCAGGTCAAGCAGCACGGCGCGACCGTCGGCGACGCGGTGGCCGAGAAGCGGGTCGATTTCACGTACAACGCCGTGGGCCAGTTCAGCACGATCGCCCGCTACAACGCCCTGGCCGGCGGCTCGGGCAACGAGGTCGCCACGAGCGTCTACGGCTACGACGCCGCCGGGCGGTTGACGTCGCTCACGCACACGCACGGCTCGACCACCCTAGCCGGTTATGAGTGGACTTATGACGCGGCCAACCGAATGACCGAGATGAAGTCGAAGGCCGACGCGACCGCCGGCAACGACTGGGGCGTTGTCGATTACACCTACGACGCCACCGATCAGCTTAAGACCGCCACGTACTCGACCTGGGCGAACGCCCCGTCGAACGAGAACTACGGCTACGACGCCAACGGCAACCGCAACACGGGCGGCAACACGGTCCAATCGACCGGCGACAACCGTCAGGCGACCGACTCGGCCGGCTACACCTATTCGTATGACAACGAGGGGAACCGGGTGGCCAGGTTTATCGACGCCAACGCCAACGGCGTCATCGATTCCGGCGACTCGGAAATCACGACCTACCAGTGGGACTATCGCAACCGCTTGACCGAGGTCGAGTACTTTGCCAGCGCCGCCAACTACGGCGCGGCGACGCCGATCTCCGACCTGGTCGTCAGCTACACGTATGACTACGCCAATCGGCTCATCAAAGAGGTTGTCGACTCCGACGGCACTTCAGGCAGCACGGCGGTCAAGCAAACCGTTTTCGCCTACGACGGCATCGAAGCGGTCCTTCAATTCGAGAAGACCGGCACGGGCGCTTTGGCTGGCAGCAACTTGAGCGACCGTTACCTCTGGGGCCCGGCCATCGATCAAATCCTGACTGACGAGCAGGTCACGTCGCTTGGCACGGCTGGCACAAACCTCTGGGGCCTCGCCGATCACGAAGGGACTGTTCGGGACATTTTAGACAACAGCGGCAGCGTCACAGACCATCGGGTGTTCGATTCGTTCGGCAAGATGACCTCGCATACCGGCAGTGCTGACTTCGACATCGGCTACGCCGGGATGTTCTACGATAGTGGCTCGGGGATGAACCGGACCTTGTTCCGGCTGTATGACCCTGCTGTCGGCCGTTGGGCGAATCAAGACCCGCTAGGACTAGCAGCCGGGCCGAACCCATATGCGTACTGCGGCAACTCGCCGATGACGCATACGGATCCAATTGGCCTCAAGACACCGACGATTGGCTCTTTGAGCGACGGTTCGACAGACGCCGACGTGCAGGCTGTAATACGCGGAATTCTCGATAGTGAGCATCCTTCGGCTGGACTCCGCATTATGTCAGGGGCCTATTTCCTCCAGAACGAAGAACACGCACGCGAACAGCTACCTGATGCGTACCGGGGCGCAGCCACCCTGCCCGCAAACGACTTAGCGGGCGCGCGGTATTTTATTTTTCCCAGGTTCATTAGCAGGGACCTGAAGTCCACGCTGGTGTACCTCCGAAAGGCTTACGACGAACAACACCTACCGGGACCCGTTGTTATGGAGTTCGGTGGCCATGCTTACGGAATGGGAGGATTTTCGATTGGAGCGAAGTCTCGCCAACAACTCAAAGGGGTGAAAGATGTGCAGCATTATGTGGATGAGACGAACGCGGCGGAATTTGCCCAAGCGCTGCTGAGCGCCGGCTTCCATCCTCGCGTAATCATCCTTTCGTCGTGTAATCTAAATCCGAAAATTGCGCAGATCATCGCAGACAAGACGGGCGCGACCGTGATCTACGCACGCGGCTTTGCAAAGGGGAGCTTCGTTGAGGACGGCGTGGGCGCTAGCTCCACCAAACGGTATGATAAGACGCGAGAAACACTCAGAGAAAACACGACGAGCGAAATCGCAAAAATCGAGAACAAACTGAAGGAACGTGGACTTTCCAAAGAGGACCGAGACAGCCTAGTGAGGGAGCGAAACGACCTCAAGAACAGGTTGAAGACGCTCATAAAGGATTCTGAAGCCGGCTGGGGCATCGCGCGCCCCAGAGAGAAAGGAACGACAAAGCCGGACAATAGGACGGATAAGCAATCGCTCACGAGACCAACCGTATTCCAAACGGCTGGATGCTACTGAGACTTCCGGGGACACAATTTTGGGCACTCGCCTAAGCCTGCTATTGATTTTGGCTCTTGTACTTGCGATCCGTGGAGTGGCAGCGGCCGGCGACGGAGCAGCCACGGCGGATATTCCCTCCGGTCTGCCCCCCGACCTCAAGAGTCTAGTCGAACGGACGTTTTCCGCCGACCCTGCCGCTCGCGCGGACGCTGCCCATAGGCTTGGGGAGATGAGGGAAAAGGCCGCGCCGGCGGTGCCGTGGCTGATTCGGTTGCTAGGTGACGAGGAGGAGGTCCCTTCTGGCGGTTTCTACTATTCCGTCGATGTCAATGCGTCAGTGGCACTCGATACGATCGGCGAGGCTGCGGTCGAGCCGTGCCTTGCGGCTCTGCGGCATTCGTCGGGCAAGAAACGTCTTTCCATTATTGGCGTGTTGGGTAGCTCTGGAAGCGTGCGAGCGGCCGAGGCCCTGGCGGGGCTGCTTTCGGATCGACAGGTGGATATTCGCCAACGGGCCGCTGATGCCCTCTGCTGGTGCTTGAACAAACGTCGGGGGCGTGCGCAGCCAGTCCAGGTAATTCCGGCCCTAACTCATGCCATGAAGGATCGAGACCACACGGTTAGGGCGGCAGCCACAAAGGCCCTGGGAAACTTCCGCGACCCGCAGGTTATCGGGGCGCTGGCCGACATGTTGGAAGATGTCGACGAAGACGTCAGGGAAAACGCCATAGACTCGCTCGGAGAGGTTGGGAATCCAAGTGCCGTGCCCATCCTGCTGCGAATTGTCCAGAATAATAGGGGACGGGACGAACTCACTCGCGCCCTCGCGGCGCGTGCTCTAGGAAAACTCGGCGATCCCTCGGTGGTTGGGACGTTAGCCCGCCTCCTTCAGGACTGTGGGGAGCCGGAGCAACTCCGCTTCTGCGCGGTGGAGGGACTGGGGTTCTCCCACAGCCCGCAAGCGATGGAGGCGATACTTCGTGTTCTCAAGAACGCAGCCGAGACATGGGAGATTCGTGCGGCGGCGATCCGCGCCGTCGTTGAGTTGGAACGTCAACAGGCCGCCCCACTCTTGATGGAGTACGCAATCGCACCGCGCGAGGTGCTGGGGGTGCGATTCGCGGCTGCGTTCGGCCTCGTGAAGGTAACTGGCGGAGCGGTCAGCGATACCGGCGTTGTGGCCCTAATCGGAACCTATGCCGAGGACGCCGAGGGGGATCGCTACGACCGCCTTGGGGCGCTCCTGGACATTGCCAAGAACGGTCAAACCTGGGCCGTGCGTGCCGCCGCCCGAAAGGCATTGGGGACGAACAAGGTCTTCGGGATCAACGAGTGCTGGTTCTTTCTCAGTGCGTCTATTGCGTATTACACCCTCGCATTGGGCTTCTGGAGCTTCCGCTATCGGAAACCGTTGCGACGTTGCCAGTTCACGCTCGGCTCAATGTTCCTGCTCACCGCCCTGGTCGCACTCGGGCTTCCCCTTGCCATCGCCACCTGGAATGCCTGGTGAGCCAACGGCAACACGCTGTCGATCCAGGACCCCGATGGGAACACCACGGGCTACGTTTACGACTCGCTCGACCGAGTCAGAGTAAGGGGGACAGTCGCGCTTATTGACGGGGAGTCGTCAGCACGTCCGTGACGCAGTACGCCTACGACTCGCAGGGCCACCTGCTGAGCACGACCGACGGACTTAGCCACGCGACCACCTACGCCTACGACAACCTCAGTCGGCTCACGTCCAAGACGGACGCGTTGAACGGCGTCACGTCCTATACCTACGACGCCAACGGCAACACGCTCTCGGTCCAGGACCCCGATGGGAACACCACGGGCTACGTTTACGACTCGCTCGACCGGGTCACGAGCGAGACAAATCAGTTTGCACGCGCCCGGCAGTATCAATACGATGACATCGGGGACGTGACGCAGTACACCGACCGGGACTTCCGCGTGACCAAGTATCAATACGACAATCTGGGCCGCGAGACCGGCGAGCAGTGGATGAGCGGCGCGACTGTCGTCCATTCGTTCTCCTACGCCTACGACGCGCTCGGCCAGTTGCTCTCAGCACTGCCGCCGTCCGACCGCCACGCTCGCTGCCGGCAAACAGCCAGTTTTTCCGGCCCAACGCCACGATCTTCAGCATCCGTTCGACCGCGTTGTTGTCGATCGGAATCGCCGCGTTCGTCGTGTAACGAAGCAGCGCTTGCCAATTTCCCAGAGCATAGCTGATGGCCTCGCCCATCGCGCTGCGGGGAAGCACGCTGCCGTATTGCTCATCCAGCCAGTCCTTCATCGACGCCAACGCAGGGACGGAGCGATCCTGACGCAGCGCGAGCCGCTCGGCCGGTGAGCGATCCTTGGCCACCCGATCAAGAAAGGCAGCGTCGAGCCGGAGTTGATGGCGTTTGTGGCCACCAGCCGGTTCGACGACCATTCGCCCTACTATCGCCAAGAGCACGGGCAATTTCGCCGGGCGGGCATCGACATCCCGCGGAGCACGATGTGCGTGGATGCGGCCAACTTCATCCGGTCGCGTCGGCGGTTGACAAACACAAACAGCCCGCCGGCCAACGGATCGCGCCCCAGGTGATCGGCCGCCAGAGCGAACAACCGGTCAAAGGCTTTCCCCGCTCACTGCTCGATGCCGCGGCAGATACGGCAGCCTGCGCCGAACGTCAATCTTGCGAGACTGCACTGACACGCTGCGCAGCAATCGCCAGCCGGACAGTCGTGCCTGCCTCTGGACGTTCGGTGCACCCTCGCTTGTGGGGCGACATCCGTTCTGGTAAAATCCCTCTCAAACTGACTCATCCCGAATTGAGAAACGGACAGGCAAGGCGACGAGCAGCAATATGATGGAGGCGGTGTATGACCGCGTACCGATTCGTTCACGTATCCGATATTCATTTCGGGCAAGAGAAGCAAAACGGGACGGTTGTCGCTCGTGACGACGTGCGGACAGAACTGCTGAATGACTGTCGGACTCGGGAGAAAACGCTGGGGCCGGCTGAGGGCATACTGGTCACTGGTGATATCGCCTTCTCTGGGAAGAAAGAGGAGTATGGCCGAGCGGCTGAATGGCTGGACGAATTGACGAAAGCAGCCGGTTGTGCGGAGAGGACATCGCACGTGTGTTCGGCACGGAATTTGCGCATTGATCTAGC
>JAJFUI010000285.1 GCA_021372555.1 Planctomycetaceae bacterium
ACAGTGAACAGGATTCCCGCGGCGTTGGATGGGTTGCAGTCGCTGTCTTGTCCGCAGCGGCAAGCGATGGCGATGGTCTGTTCGATGTCGCGGTTGCCGTAGAGCAGGCCCATAAGAACGTAGGCGCCGTTGACTTTGACGTCGATGCTGAACACGCCCTTGCCGCCCGCCTTGCAGCAGAGTCCGTGGGTGTAGTGCGGATCCTTGTGGTACTTGTCTTCGACCAGTTGCCAGGTCTTTTCCCAGTTCGGGTTTTCCTCGTGCCATCGCAACACGTCGCGAACCATTTCGGCGTACTGGCTCTCGGCCGGAATCGCCTTCAAGGCGTTCTTGATGAGTTGCTGGACGTCGGACTGGAAGTAGGCCTCGGTGTACATCGCGGCGATGAATTGTCCCGCGTAAACGCCATCGCCATAGTTCATCAAGTGGCCGAACAGCCAGCCGAGTTCGTTGGCCTGGTTCGGCATGCCGGGCGAGATGATGCCGGCGAAGTCGGCCTCAATCTGATAGTCGATGTCGTCGGAGTGCTGCGTGAACTTGGGATGGCCGCTATCGGGACCGGCGATGCCGCGGCGCAGATTATTGCGGCCGAATAGATTCGCGTGACATAGCCCGTATCCGCTATTGGCAAAGTCGAGGCTGGCCTGCCGCATGGAAACATCGAATCCATAGTCTTCGAGCGTCTTGACGAACGTCATCTCGACGTAGCAGTCGTCGTTCGCGTGCTGGTTGACCCACTCCGGTTGCCACGCGGGCATCTTGTCCTTGGGGATGATTTCGCCCATCCAGTGAAACTCGGTGGGCTGCCCCCAACCGACGCCGACCATCTGACCCAGCCACGCGCCTTGCATCTTGTCGCGGTAGACTTTCACCGGCAGCCGGCGAACCGCCGGCGGCTCCGCGGCTGTCGCAATGGTCCCTGATGCCAACAAAAGACAAATCGCGACTCTTGCGATCATGGAAATCTCCTTGGAAAGGGGCGGGTCGGTAGGCGGGACGTGGGACCGCTGCCAGCGGTCAGGGCCAGTCTTCGGCAGCGATTTCAACGCCCCTAGTATAGCGAAAATAACCGGGGCCGCAAGCCTGCACAAACGATTTAGCACGGGGCTTTCGTGCCATTCGGCGCGCAGTGGCTCCACGGCAATTCTCCATGGGGCCGGGGCTTCCGGCTGGCGGCCGACCGCTCATGTGCCGTTCGCCTGGGAAATCGCCACGGCACGCTCGGCCAGCAGTTCCCCGACCCGTCGGCACTGGGCCAGCACCTCGGGCGTGGGCCGCCACCGGGCACGCAGCGGTTCAGATACGATCTCCCACTCCAGCCGGCGGAGCGACTCCTGGATTGCCTCCGCTCCGCCCACGCCCCAGCCGTAGGAACCGAACGCCACGGCCGCCTTGCCTTGCGGACGCAACCCTTCGAGGTAGTTGAGCGCAGCAGCCGCCATCGGCATCATGCCGCGATTGAGCGTCGCCGAACCGAAGGCGATCGCTGCGGCATCGAGGGCTTCCGTGGCGATTCGCGTCAGGTTGGTTCGACGCACGTGCATGAGCAACGCGCTAACGCCCGGCCGAGTCGCGCCTTCCAGAATGGCGTGGGCCATCGCCGCCGTGCTCTCCCACATCGTGTCGTACAGGACCAGAACCTTCGGCTTGACATGCTGCGTTGCCCAATCGCGATAGGCCGCGACAATCTTCCCGGCGTGAGTGCGCCAAATCAGTCCGTGGCTCGGCGCGATCATGCCGATGTCGACGCCCGCAAGCCGTTCGAGCGTCTTGAGCACGGCTTGCCCATACGGCACGACGATGTTGGCGTAGTACGTCTTCGCTTCGTCCATCACCGTGGCGAAGTCGACTTCATCGTCGAACCGCTGACTGGTGGCGTAGTGCTGGCCGAAGATATCCATCGAAAAGAGAAGCTTCTCTTCGGGCACGTAAGTGGCCATCGACTCGGGCCAGTGGGCCATCGGCGTTTCGACGAACTGGAGTGTCCGCCGGCCAAGCCGGAGTCTGTCTCCGCTGGCAACGATCTGCATCTTCCAGTCGGAGGTGTCGCAGTATTCGGCAAGCGTCGCGGCGCACTTCTTGTCGCACACTAGGATGGCTTGCGGCACCGCCCGCATTACCTCGGGCAGCGCGCCGGCGTGATCGAGCTCGGCGTGGTTGCAGACGACGTAATCGACGCGCGACAAGTCGGTAAGCGAAGCGATGTTCTTGAGCAACTCGCCGGCGAACGGCGCTTTCACGGTGTCGATGAGCGCGGTTTTCTCGTCGCGCACCAGGTAAGCGTTGTAGGTGGCGCCTCGGTCGGTTTGGTAACTATGGAAGTCGCGGATGTTCCAATCCACCGCGCCGACCCAATCGATTTGATTACAGAGCGTATGGTTCATAGTGGCCCAAGGAGCTAGGGTTCTTGACGCCGGCCATCCTAGCAAAGGTTCACGGAGTGGAAAAGAACCCACGGCGGCGGGACTCGTAGGCCCGAAGTTGCGGCCGCGTACGTCAAAAGCCTTTTCCAGGCATGGAACCGACAACCGCGCCGAGGAAGCTGGGGACGAACGTGCCAACGAGGCCGATGGCGATGGCGTGATGGATCGTCGCGACAAGCAGTGCCCGGCCAAACGTCGTCGGCAGCGCCGACGCGGCGAGCCCCGTGAACAGGAGGAAGGACGCTGGCAACGAGAAATGGGAGTAGGCCTCGAATGTGCCGGGGGGCAAGCATCCCGAGTGCGAGGACCATCCCACCAAGAAGGCGAGTCCCACGTTGACCAGATAGCAGACAAACGCCACGCCGGCCGCAGTGCCGAACTCGGGTTGTGGCACGTTGGCATTCTTGATCGCCGCGAAGTTGTACAACCAGCACGCCGCCATGAGCAATATTGCCCCGATGACCGTTGCGAACACGGCGCGGATGAATAGGTCGACAAGGCAACCAACGATGGCCCCGAGGCATTCCGGCTCCCTTGCCTTTGCGGGAACTGGGCTTTTGGTCGTCTTCGGCGGCGCGACCGGCGGAACAGGCAAATCTGGCTGCGACTTTGCCACAGGGGTACCTTCATCCTGCGGCTCGTTCGTCGGCCGCTCCTTGCGCGGCTCGCCCTTTTGCGAGGGCCGCTGCTCGCCCTGAGACTTCAAGGGTATATTGCGCGTGGGCAGCGGCGATAGCTTTTCCGGCCACAGTGTCCACTCAGAATCGGGCGACACCGTTACGCGGGGCGGCGGCGTTTTACCGGTCTGCTGCTTTTTCAGCTCTTCCTTCACGTACTGCTGATCCGCCTCGCTAAGGCGTGTCAGCGGCAAGGTCACCTCCCGCCCATTGAACCACAGCACGACGGTGTCCGCCGTCGCCCGCATGAATCGCGCGAGAATCTGTCTCCCGTCGTTGCTGGTCCAGGTTCGCTCGGGACCGGCGCCAACAGGCACGCGGTTGTTCCACTCGCCGCCGGCTGGATTTTCGCGTGGCTTTTGGCCGCCAGCGGGGTTGTCTGGCGGCTTAGGGGGCAATAAGTCGCCCTGGCCTTTGCTCTCCAACTGCTCGCGAACGTAGTCCTGGTCGGGCTCGCTGAGAGCGGCAAACGGGATTTTGACAACATGCTTCCCGCGCGAAAGGATGACGTTGCCTTCGAAGTAGCGAACGAAATTGCCTTGGGTCTGTTTGCCGGATGTGTCGGTCCAGGTTCGCCCGAATGTGGACGAAGCGACCAACGCGAACACAATCGCAAATATCAGCCACAGCGGCTTCATCTCGATTGTCACCCCGGCGACGAGAGCGCAGAAAGAGAACCCCACAACGTCCCGTCCATTATGGCAGAATCGTTCCCCTCGTCAATGGTGCCGCTTCGGAAAAGACCGCGGCCCCCGGGCCATTGACCTTTGCGTGGCCAATGAACCAAGGCCGACCAACGGAAGGCCGAAAATAGACCGGGCAGGCTGACTCACCGGCTCAACATCCAAGCAAACGTCAATAAACGCAGGCTGTTACACGATCTGCGACATTTGCGCGCCTAGCGGCCGCCATTACTCGCGTGCGGATTTGCGATAGATACTCCGCCCGCGCGGCAGGGTCGAAAAGCATTCGCCGATATTGGGGCAGCAAGCTGGGAAACTCCGCCCGCAGCAACTCGGCCACGGCCGGCCAGACACGCGGCCTCGGGTTTAACGCGTCAACCCAGACCTGCTTGGCTCCGCACTCCGCGGCGCGCCGAAGCAGTTCTTCGATCTGTGTTTCACTGTCAGAGAGAAACGGCAGCAACGGCCCCAGCATGACGCTGGTTTCAATGCCGGCTTGTTGCGCGTCGCGAAGCACGCTGAGCCGGTCTTCCGCCGTGGCGGCGGCTGGTTCCCAGAGCTGCTGCAACCGCCGATCGAGCGTCGTCAATGTCACGCCGAGCCGCACCGGCCGCCCCGCGAAGACATCGAAGTCGCGGCGGATCAGCGTGCTCTTGGTAAGGGTGCCGAGCGAGAAGCCGTGCTCCAACAACAGCTCGCAGCACCGCCGGGTGAGGCGCCATTGGGCTTCGATGGGCTGCCAAGCGTCGCACGCGCTGCTAATGAACACTCGACCCGGCGTCGCCCGACGCAGTTGCCGCTTGAGCACCTCGACGGCGTTCACCTTCACGTCGACGAATTGCCCCCACGGCTCGTCATGCGGATGGAATCGCTGCATGAACCGCGCGTAGCAGTAGACGCACGCATGGCTGCAGCCGGTGTAGCAGTTCAGCGTGTAGTCGCTCAGCCCTCCCCGGTTGAGAATCGTTTTGCAGACGCTTTCGCGAACGATCATTGGCTTCAGCCGCGCGACCCTTGGTTCAACGCGACAAACGCCATTGTATCACGACAATGTGTTGTAAGCTGACTCGGGCAACCAACCGTTCGTAGCCCCGCCCTTCACGCAGTCGAGCTCGCCGACGGTTTCCCGCGAACCAGCGTGAAGGCTTGATTCAGTCGCGCGACAATCGGTGCCGCGGCATCGAAGCCCTCGCGCGTGCGATACGCCAAGCGTCTGGCAACTGATCGTTGTGTGCTCTTTATCGAGCGAGAAGAGGCCGGCTTCTTAGGTTCACGACATATTCAGCCGTTCGCGAGCAGCCTCGTCGCTTTCAAAGGAAGCGGTTGGGTCCGCCGGCTGGTCCTTGCGCTTCTGGCGGCGTTCCTTCTTCGCCTCCGCCTTCTGTCTCTTGAGGGTCTCTCTCTGACGTTTGGCGAAGGTGTTTTTGTCTCTTGCCATAAACCCTCCATTTGGCCGGCATTACCAAGGCGACGGAGCCACTGTCGCCACAACAGATCGAGCAGATCAGCCGCGATCCAAGAGACATCCGCGGCAGGCCGCCTGGGTGCGACGCGTGCGAACAAGTTTTGGAGGGAAGCTGGGAGAATGCTAATGATTCCCCACCTGCAGCATTATACCAAAATCGGCGTCGGCGGGCACCCCGGTTTCACGCGGCGCGGAAACGACGCTTGACACCACCCGGTGGCATGCTATCCTAGACTGTTCGTGACGTGCGAGAGCGGCGACTAGGCTTCGGCCACGCCGTGCGTTCATTTGTTCTTCTGTAGCGGCCTTCTCGCCCAGCCCCACCCGGCCCGGCGAGATTTCATGCCTACGGCTGCCTTTGATCTCTCTTGCACCCTCGGCCCAGGCCGTGTCCTCGGCGCCGAAGTCTCGATGGCGAGGACCTCAATGGTTTTTGGGGTCGGGTGCTACACCCTGCACGCCCCGGTTGGCTGCCGCGGCCCGCGCTCTGCAGATAAGCCGCTACCGAAGGATATGTTGATGAAGTTCGAAGAACTCGGTCTCACCGAGCCGCTCCTGCGCGCCGTCGCTGCCCAGGGTTACCAAGACACCACCAAGATTCAAGCCGCCGCCATCCCGCCGGTCCTCGACGGACGCGACGTGCTCGGCTGCGCCCAGACCGGAACCGGCAAGACCGCCGCCTTCGCCCTGCCTACCCTCCAGCGACTCGGACGCGTCGAGTGCCGCGTTAACGGTCGTGGGCGGAAGATCCGCGCCCTGGTGCTCGCGCCAACCCGCGAACTCGCCCTGCAAATCTGCGAAAGCTTCCAGGCCTACGGCCGCCACACCACGGTGCGCCAAACCGCCATCTTCGGCGGTGTCGGCCAAGGGACGCAAGTCCGCGCCCTGAACCACGGCGTCGATGTGCTGATCGCCACGCCAGGCCGGCTTTTGGACCTCATGCAGCAAGGCTACGTCGATCTCTCCCACGTCGAAGTGCTGATCCTCGATGAGGCCGACCGCATGCTCGATATGGGCTTCATCCACGATCTGAAGCGAATCATCGCCAAGGTGCCCAGCCGCCGCCAAACGCTCCTGTTCTCCGCCACGCTGGCCCCCGAAATTCGTAGCGTGGCCGCCCAGTGGCTGACCGATCCCGTCGATGTCCGCATCGCGCCGAAAACGGTCACCGTCGAGGCGATCCAGCAATCGGTGTTCTTTGTCGACCAGCCGAACAAGCTCAAACTGCTCACCCACTGGCTCCGCGAAACCCCATGGACGCGGACCCTGGTCTTCACGCGAACCAAGCATGGCGCCGACAAGGTGGCCAAATCGTTGAACAAGGCCGGCATCGAGGCCGACGCCTTCCACAGCAACAAGAGCCAGTCGTGCCGCCAGCGCGTTCTGCAACGCTTCAAGGCCCCGAAGCCGCTGGTCCTCGTGGCCACCGACATCGCCGCCCGCGGACTCGATATCGACGAAGTCTCGCACGTCGTGAACTTCGATTTGCCGTCCGACGTCGAAAACTACGTCCATCGCATCGGGCGCACCGGTCGAGCAGGCGCGGCGGGCGTTGCCGTCTCCTTCTGCGGCCACGGCGAGCGCTCGGCCCTCCAGGCGATCCAACGTCTGACGCGCCAAACCCTCGCCGTCGAGCCCAGCCCGGCCGGCCTGGCCCCCGAGCCCGAGAAGCCGTCGGCATCCGCAGCGAACGCGGGCCATCGTCCCGCCGGCGCACGGTCGCGACGTCCCGCCGGCGCGTCATCATCGCATCGTCCGGCCGGCTCGCCGTCGTCGCGGTCGCCCGGTGGCAAACGCTTTCCGAGCCAGCGTCGCAAGACCTGGGGCCACCGCAAGCAAGCCGTCTAAACCAATCGCGCCCTCCGAGAGCGGCCTGTCGCCAATGCCGCTTGGACGATCAGCAACTTCCTCCCTCTCCCGCGCGCGGGAGAGGGAGGAAGGATCTTCGTCCCCTCGCCCTCTGGGAGAGGGTTAGGGTGAGGGCGATGCCTGACTCCCGCGCCCTTCAGAAGATAGGTCGGCGGTGAGGCGATTCGCTCCCCTCGCCCGCTTGCGGGAGAGGGGCCGGGGGTGAGGGCTGCTCGCATCGGCACGGGCGCTCTTTTTCTCTTGCGGCGAACCTGCGCACGAAACGTGGTGTGCGCCACGGGCTCCGCCCGCGTGCCAATTCTTCTCGTTCCCATGCTCCGCGTCGCAGCGATTGTCTTGCTGCTGCCTCTACCGATCTGTATACTGCGCGAACAAAAGAAGCTGCCGTACTACTGCTAATCGCCGCCATGCCGCTTTCGTGGAACGAAATTCGCCATAACGCCATAGCTTTTGCCCGCGACTGGGCCGGTGCAACGAGCGAGAGTGCCGAGAAGCAAACATTTTGGAACGAGTTTTTCGAGGTATTCGGCGTCCGACGCCGCATCGTAGCGGCGTTTGAGGAACCGGTTAGAACGATCTCCGGGACGTACGGCCGAATTGACCTTTTCTGGAGCGGCATGCTGCTTGTCGAGCACAAGAGCCGCGGCGAAAGTCTCGGCAAAGCTGAGTCCCAGGCCTTTCGTTATGTTCAAGACCTCGTGCGTGAGGGTCGGCATGACGAAGTCCCTCGCTACGTCATTGTCTCCGACTTCTCTCGTATCGCCCTGCATGACTTGGAGCCAGAGGAGCAGAAAAAGCTCCCGTTGTTCGATCATTTCCGCGTGCAGAGCATCGAGTTTCCGCTTGGCGAATTGCATAAGAACATCCATCAATTCGCCTTTATTCCCGGCTACAAGCAACACAAGTTCGAAGATCAGGATCCGATCAACCTTCGAGCCGTCGGCTACATGGACGGTTTGCACGATGCGCTCGAAGCGGGAGGCTACTCCGGCCATGAGTTGGAACGCTTCCTGGTGCGTGTTCTGTTCTGCCTTTTCGCGGAAGACACGGGAATCTTCGAACGCGACGCGTTTCGGTTGTACATCGACGAGCGGACAAAACCCGACGGCAGTGATCTCGGGCCGCAATTGGCTAGGCTCTTCGAAGTCCTGAACACGCCGCCAGAGAACCGCCAAAAGAACCTCGACGAGACGCTCGCCGCGTTCCCTTACGTCAATGGCGACCTCTTCTCGGAACGGTTGGGGTTCGCGGATTTTAACCGGGAGATGCACCTCGCCTTGGTGACTTGCACTCGCTTCGACTGGTCAAGCATCTCCCCCGCCATTTTCGGATCGCTCTTTCAGGGCGTGATGGAAAATCGCCAGCGGCGGCAAATCGGCGCCCATTACACGAGCGAACGCGACATCCTCAAGCTGATCCGCCCGCTCTTTCTTGACGATCTGCGAACAGAGTTCGAACGCGTCAAAGGCAACAAGAACCAACTCCGCAATTTTCACCAGAAACTGGCGTCGCTGCGCTTTCTCGACCCGGCCTGCGGTTGCGGCAATTTCTTGGTCGTCGCCTACCGCGAGTTGCGAACGCTGGAAACCGAAGTGCTGGAGGCGCTTCACAGCGGACAAAAACAGTTGGACATCCGCAACATGTCCCTGGTCGATGTGGATGCGTTTTGCGGGATCGAAATTGGCGAGTGGCCAGCACGAATCGCCGAGGTGGCCATGTGGCTCATGGACCACCAAATGAACCTGCGGCTTTCAGAGCTCTTCGGCCAGTATTTCGTGCGGCTGCCGCTGCGAAAGAGTCCGAAAATCGTCCTGGGTAATGCGCTTCGACTAAATTGGAATGATGTGCTGCCGGCGGACCAGTGTAGCTACGTTCTCGGCAATCCGCCCTTCGTCGGCAAGCAATTCGCCAACGCCGAGCAGAAGACCGATATGCGATTGGTCTGGGGCGACGTGAAGGGCGCGGGAGTGCTCGACTACGTCACGGCCTGGTACTTGAAAGCGGCAGAATACATCCGAGGCAGCCAGATCGTCGTCGCCTTCGTGTCCACCAATTCAGTTTCGCAAGGCGAGCAGGCCGGCATTCTCTGGGGTGAGCTGTTCACACGCTATCGCCTAAAGATTCATTTCGCCCACCGTACCTTTTCGTGGGAAAGCGAAGCCCGCGGCAAGGCGCATGTCCACGTGGTCATCATCGGGTTCGCGGCGTTTGACACCCCACGAAAAACCATCTTCGATTACGACGAGGATGGCGAAAAAGGCACCGCAAGCAGCGCCAGGAACATAAGCCCCTACCTTGTTGAAGGGGACGACATCGTAATCCTTTCCCGCAGCGAACACATCTGCGGTGCGCCGGAGATCGTATTCGGGAACATGCCCAATGACGGTGGCCATCTACTTCTGACCGACGACGAAAAAGCAGAACTGCTCGGAAAAGAGCCCGACGCCCGCCGGTTCATTCGGCCCTTTCTTGGCTCGCAAGAGTTCATTAACGGCGAACGCCGGTGGTGCCTCTGGCTGCAAGACGCATCGGCGGACGAAGTCCGTAAGATGCCGGAAATACGTAGCCGTGTCGAAGCCGTGCGAGAACACCGACGGAACAGCAAACGGCAAACGACGCGGGAATTAGCAGATACCCCAACGCTGTTCGGCGAAATTCGCCAACCGGACTCTCGCTATCTGCTCATCCCCTCCGTATCCTCTGAGAATCGCCGCTACATTCCGATGGCCTTCATGCCAAAAGCGGTCATCGGCAGTAACCTCGTTCTATTCGTTCCCAACGCCACGCCCTACCACTTCGGGGTTCTGTCCTCAAAGATGCACATGGCGTGGGTGCGGCATGTCGGCGGACGACTCAAGTCAGATCTTCGCTATTCCAACAGACTCGTATACAACAACTTCCCCTGGCCGCAAGACCCGAGCGAAAAACATAAAGCTGCGGTCGCGGCGGCAGCCCGCACAGTGCTCGACGCTCGGAAGGAGTTGCTCCGTACTGGCTGCAATCTTGCGGACCTTTACGACCCGCTCGCCATGCCGCCGATTCTCGTCAAAGCGCACGCCGCGCTCGATCGCGAGGTAGACCGATGTTACCGACGTGAGCCCTTCGCGACAGACCGCCATCGTGTGGAGTTCCTTTTCACGCTGTACGAAAAGCTGACGACGCCGCTCATCGCCGGGAAAAACAAACGCCGATAGGACGTCGCGCGCCGCGCCCGAAACATCCCCCTTCTTTCTCGCCTACTGAACAGAAGGAAACCGAGAAAACGGAGAAGTCTCCGCCTCCGTTCCCGCCGTGTCCTCCTGTTCAATCATTGCCCTCCGGCGTCGACGCCTCGCCCCAGTCTCGCGAAAGTGGCCCCAAAACTCTCGTTGAAATCTGCTCGACCCGTGTTATGATCGCAGCCGCGGAGCCCGGCTCGATGGCAACGAACCGACGCTCCCTATCCCGTGCGGAGTCCGACGCGGTTTGGCAACGAGTTTCGTTGGGGCGGCAGTTGCGCAGTCTCGTTGGGGCGGCAGTTGCACTGCCGACCCGGGCGTGGCACTACGTCTGCCATCCCAACATGGAGCAATCTCCGGGCACTTCGCACACTCAAGGTGCAGGTGTCGGCACGCTGGCAACGGACCGACAGCCTGCATGCCAACAAAGCGTTGGCCGGCTGCTCTTTGACAATCCGACGGTCGCCCAACGGCGCCCCGCCCATCTCTCCCAAGGCGGTAGCAGTTTGCGACACGACATCTCCGGTCTTCCTTTGGCGTTCTATGTGTTCTTTTGCGGCTTACCAACCGGCCGATTTGCAGGAGCCTCGCAAGAACGCAGGGGAGCGCAAAGGCCGAAATTGGAAATTCAACGACCCGCTAACCAACTCAGCAGAAGCGTCTCGCAGCCGCGGAAGTTGGCTGCAATCAACCGATATGTGCGTATCCACGCGCGGTCGGCGGCAAAATGAGGCCACTGTCAGCCCGCCCGCGCCCCCGGAATGCACCGAATTTGTTTTTCGCGCACACCTGCACGGCAAGCGATCGACGGTTGCACAATTTGCAACCGACGTCGGGTCAAGCACTTACGGCATTTCGACGCATTTGTGCTCAATCCCACCAAGTGGGTGGTTTGCTGTGCAAAACGCAAATCGTTTCCACGAAATGGTTTGCGCCGATTATTTGGCACGAGCGAAAATCGCCGGCCCCAGGGGCGGTTGCACAAAGCGAATTGGCACTGCCCACTGCCCACTGCCCCCTGCCCACCGCCCACCGCCCACTGCCCACCGCCCACCGCCCACTAGCCACTAGCCACTAGCCACTAGTGCCCGGCACTCACTTCCCGCTTCATCAGAGCGTTGATGTCCGTGTCGTCGATATACTTGCCGGAGATATGCCAACGGGCGGCGGTTTGGGGATCGGTGGCTCTGACGAACGTGGCGAGTCGCTCGCTGCCGGGGCCGCGGGCGAAGACGGGGACAAGGCTGTTGTTGTGGCCGTGCGAGTTGTGCGACATGCCGGGCAGCTTGCCCGGGCCGCGGTCGACGATCGGGTCGAACGCCACCGACTTCGAGTTTGGTCCCCAGAGCAGCCCGCACTCGTGGTCGGCGGTCAGGATCAGCAGCGTCTCGTTCCAT
>JAJFUI010000312.1 GCA_021372555.1 Planctomycetaceae bacterium
CCCGTAGAGCGAGATGATTCGCTCGAACAGGCTCACACCGAATCCCTCGGCTGCCGCCTCGCGACTCACGACCGTGGGCGGCAACTGGCAATGATCGCCCGCCAACACGACGCGGTCGCATCGCAGCAGCGGTATCCAACAGCCCGGCTCGACGCTCTGGCACGCCTCGTCGATCACAGCCAAGTCAAAACGCCGCGTGCCGAGCACTTGGCTGTCGAGCCCCGTCGTCGTCGCGCAGAGAACGCTGGCGGACCCAAGGATGCTGTCCACCGCTTGCTGTTCCAGCCGCCGCGCGTCGGCCAACAGCGACTTGGCGTCTTCGCGAAGCTGCCGGCGAGCCCCGGGCTTCGGCGCGGCCCGTGTGTGGCGATCCGCCTCGCGGAACAAGGATAGAGCCTGCTTGACCAGCTTGTGGGCGAGCCGGACGTCCTGGTGCCGCTCGACCAGAAGGTCCAGCGTATGGTCGCGCAGCTCCGGCAGCACGCGGGCGGGATGGCCCAAGCGAACCACTCGTTCGCCGAAGCCTAGCAGTTTCTCAAAAATGTTGTCCACCGCCAGGTTGCTCGGCGCGCAGGCCAGCACCTTGCGGCCACGTCGCACGGCCTGGCGGATCACTTCGACCACTGCGGTCGTCTTGCCCGTGCCCGGCGGCCCGTGGATCAGGGCAACGTCGCGGGCCGAAAGGGCGAACTGCACCGCTTCGCGCTGCGCGGCGTTGAGGCCGCCGTCCAACGGTCGAACCTGCGGATCGACGCCAAACTCGGGCTGCCGCTGTCCCAGCAACACGTCGCGGAGAATCGCGAACCGGTCGCCCCGGGCGTGGCCTGCTTGTCCCAACGCCGCGCGTTGCCGGGCGACCGCTACCTCGTCGAATGACAAGTCCAGCCGCCAGGTCTCATGATCCGCCAAATCCTCCGGCAGCCGATCCAGCGCGGCGCAAATCGACTGCTCGTTGCGCTCGCAAATCACGCCGCGGTGCGATTGGTCCAGCTTGGCCGTGTGGGGCGAAAGCACGATCGGACTGCCAACGCCCAGCCGCGTCCATGGGAGCAAGTCCCGCCCGCGCCGGCCGAGATGAACCAGATACCGGCCGCCCAATCCGGCCTCCTCGTCAACCACAACAAGGTCCAGTAACGTGTTGCCGGATTGCTCGGCCTCGGCCGGTTTTAGTCGCCGTGCCTGCTCCGCTGCTCGTTGGGCCTCGGCCCGGCTCTCAAGCTCCAGCAGCCGCGCTAGTCGCGAGAGATGGTCCTCCCCATTGCGGCCGGAAGACGCCGGCGCGCTCGTCCACGCCCGGATGCGGCGATCGCCAAACGGCCGGCCGTCCAGCGCCTTGACCAGCCGCGATTCCCACCCGTCCGGAATTTCGACGACAGCCTCCGCACCGTGCAACTCGATTCGGCCAACGCGGCGACGATCTAGCCCGGCTTCGTCCAGGAGCGTTAGAACATCGGTCTTGCCGGCGCGGCGTGGAAGCGAATCAATGTGGAGCAAGGCCATCGTGTTCTATGGATTGAACAAACGCCCCGGTGTCGACCTTGGGAAGTGTGTTTATCCCTGACGCGTCATCGCGCAGGGTCCACCACTCGGCCCATGAACAAGATGCTGCCGGACTGGATGTCGCGGATGAGGAATAGGAACGGGTGATCGGCTCGGAATGTCGGCGGCGGTTCGCGGCGGGGCATCGCCATCGGACGCATGATCACGCCGGTGGCGGCCGCAGCCTCGGTGCCCTGCTCGTTGACGTCCACGTACGCCTTGTGGATCACGGCCGAAACGTAAAGCTTCTCGTCGGTGCTGATGCCGGAAAAATCCGCCTGCTGCGTGGAAAAGGCCAACTTCATACCCAACGCTTCCAAGGTCGGCTTGAGCTCAAAGCTGGTTTCCAGCTTGAAGGTGGGGATCGACGTCACGACATCCCGCCGGCGAAGCGTCGGCAGCACGGTGTCGAGCGTGTCCCCCGATAATGATTTTTCCACTTCCGCCAAGCCATCGACCTTTTTCGGCAGCAGCACAACCATTGACAGGGTATCGCCGACGTAGGACATCTCCAACGCTTGCAGCAATTCCGTCTCGGCATAGCCAAAACGAGCCGTCTGGTGCATCAGGCGAGTCTTCACCTTCCGGTTGGCCGAGACAGTGAAGTCCTCGTCCAACGTCATCTTTTTCTCGAACGGCTTTACCCAGTCGCCCTTGAAGTAAATGGCGTTGGTCAAAACCAGCCGAGTCAGGGCATCGAGCGCTTGGGGCGAAATTAGATTCTTGATCTTGTCGTTCGTCTGCTTTTCGACCCAACCGTTGATCTCATGGCTGGCAGCCTGGGGTTGTGCAAAGTCCACCAAGGCTATTTCCGCTCCGTACTGCTGCCGCGTTACATCGAGAAACTCTGGCCGGATCGAATAACCCTTCTGCCCCCAGAGTCGATTGGCCACGCGAAGCTCGTACGGCCGTTTCTTGTCCGTCGCATTCCATTGGGCCAGCAGCTTCTGATAGTATCCATGCACCTGGGCCACGTCCGCATCGAGATGCAGCGTCTTGGCCATCTCGGCCTGCGTTTCCCCCCGGGCTCCGGCCGCGGTCATCGCCAACGCCATCGAGAGGCTTGTCGGCGAATAGAAAAGATTCTTTCCCGGCTGCTCGCCAGCCAGTCGTCGGTACAGGTCGATCGAGAACTGGTTGTTGGCCCGAACCACAGGCAGATCGCCGGACGCTCCGGGCTGCTGAGCGATTGCTTCCTGACTCATGGCAAGAACCTCGCAGGCAAGAAGTAGAACGATGGCATGTCGCATGACGTTTCTCCTGTCCCGTGACGGATGGCCCAAACCCTCAGCGGCCGGCCGCTTGATCGTCGTTCGCGACGTCGTCTTATTGTAGCAGCAAGACCGTCAGCGGGCACGCTCGCCAGCACAGCGCCCGAAACAGCCGCTAGTTTCGCGGCAACTACCCATCTTGACCAGACTTGCCCGCGAGCTGCCGGTGAAGAAAATACAGGGCAACGTATATTTTCGGGCTAATCATCCTGCCCTGACGACGCTTCGATTCGAGCCAGCCGTCCACCTGGTCGAGCGGCACCACGTGGACTTGGATGTCCTCCGTCGCGTCACCACCGCCGGGGCCAACGCGCCGTGCGTTTCTCGCTAGCATCAACGTGAACACCTCGTTGCTCAAACCCGACGAACTCGGACCTTCCAGCAGGCAATCAAAGTGCGAGGCTTCAAATCCGGTCTCCTCGAACAACTCGCGACGGGCGGCTTCGGCCAGACCTTCGCCCTTGTTGTCGGTCATATCGCCGACCAAGCCGGCCGGCAACTCGATCACGCGACTGCCCAGTGGGATCCGATGCTGCTCGATCAGCACCAGTTCCCGGCTCTGCGTCACGGCGGCAATGACGACCGCCGCGGAACAAGTGGTTCGCTCGACCCACTCCCAGCCGCGATCACTCAGCAACCGCACGAATCGTCCCTCGGCCAAAACACGAGGCTCGCCGTCGCGGTCCGGGCGATGAATATCAGTCACTGTCCCGTTCCTTGTGCGGAGCAATTGCCGGCTATGCGGTCGGCTGGTTGAACCGTCGCGACATCACAACGAAAGCCACCGTCACGGGAACCATCGCCACCGCGAACCATAGGAAGTACCAGTCGGGCGTCAGACTGATGCCAAAGAACGTCGTATTGTACAGCGGCGTGATGAATCCGTTAACGACGTTGCCGACGAAAACGGTCATCAGCCAGCACGCCGTCATGAAGGTCTTCATGGCTGGAGGCGCGGCGGCAAATGCCAGCTCCAAGCCCACCACAGAGATGCACACCTCAGCGAGCGTCATCAAGATGTAGGGAATGACTTGCCAAAGCATCGAAATCCGCGATGCCGCGGCGGCATCTTCGGTCTCAGCCACAACGGCCGGCGCTTTCACATTGGCAAAGTCCGCCGCAACCCTCGCCGCGGCCACGGCCGAATCCGCAGCGTCGACGCACGCCACGGCAGCGTTCATCTCGGCGGCTCGCCGATTTCCGGCCGCGGCGGCCTCCATCGAACTGCGAGCTGCCGACGCCACGGCCTCCGCCTGGTAGGCCACCACCGCGCAAAGCGTCAGATCGTGACCC
>JAJFUI010000318.1 GCA_021372555.1 Planctomycetaceae bacterium
GCTTACTGACAATTCAAAAAAGAGTCGGCTCGGAGAGCCGACCTACCTTTTGCGCGTTTGGCTTTTTTGCGGTTTATTTTAGCGGTTGCGCAGACGGGCGAAGAGGCCGGTGGCGAATCCGGCGGCGATGAAGACGATCGCGGCCAGGATGATGCCATACACCGACCCCGGGCCGCTGCGGTCGGCCCACTGGTTGTGCAGAAGCCAGATCGCGAAGTTGATTGGACCGGCGGCGGCAAGGATCAGGACGTTGCGGACGTAACTCTTCGGCAGCGGCTCGGCGTCGGTCTGGCCGGCGCGGCCGACGGCATAAATGGCCGCGGCGAGCAGGGGCGTGATCACCGCGATCCAGATCATGATGATGCGGGCGTCGAAGTCACTCATGTGGACATCATCGCATGCGGGTTGGCATGGGTCCATGGGGAAATTGCCGATTCGATTCCGAGTTTGGCAAACCCCCGTAGGCCGCGTTTGCCAAACTCGGCCTCGGACGCAAACGAATGGTAGGGAGCTTTTCCATGTCGCTTCGAGCCGAAGCGACCTACAGCGGGTGGTGCGCAGCAGGGTCGAAAGCGGCACGCGTGCGGATTGGTTTGGGCCGATCAGGAGATCGGCGTTCCCAGGTTCCGGGCGTCGCTCGGGCTACTGCGTGGGCCCTACAGCTTCTTCGGTTCGGGCGGCAGCGAATCGACGAGTTGTTTCTTCTCGCCGATGAGTGCCTTGAGCTGGTCGCGGTCGAACTCGAGCTTGTCGCGCACGGCCTTCTCGATGTTCAAGAGCGACATCTGGGCCTGCTCGCGCTGCCAGAGGTCCTTGAGCATCGGCTGGAGGTCCTCGAACTTCCAGTCGGTGCCGGCGCGGCGTTGGGCGATGACGTAAAGTGCGTAGCCGTCGGGCTGCATCGACGGGATCGACACCACCGGCTGCTTGCCGGTCAGCGGCTCTTCGGGCCATGCGGGATTCTGCGAGCGCAACAGGTCGAGCATCGCGGGCTGCTGCGGCTTGACCTCCAGCTTGAACAGCTTGCTTGAATAAGAAGCGGCGAGCTTGTCGATGGCCTCGCCGGCCTGGATTTGCTTGCGCAGCCGGGCGATTTCGTCACCGGCCTCGACGACCGACGGCTTGGCGCCGGCGGCGGGCTTGATCCGGACCGTCCAGCCGGCCACGACCGGCACGCGGCCGTAAATCTCCTTCCACTGGTCGTAATACTTCTTGAGCTGATCGGCCGACGGGGTGGCCTGGCCGGCAGCCGCCTTTTTCGCGAGGAAGGCCTGATTGACGGCGGCGCGCGCATTCATGGCGGCGATGCTGCCGGCGGCGATGTCGGCGATTCCAAGCCGGCGGGCCCGCTCGGCCAGCGTGAGGGTCGCCAGCGCATTCATCGACATCTGGCCGGGATTTTGCCGGAATACGTTCGTGACGAGCTGAACCTCGCTCATGAGCGCGGCCTGGTTGAGCGCGGGCCGTTCGGCAAATTCCCGCGCGGCGGCAAGCTCCGCCAGCGTCAGGCGCTCGGAACCGACCTCGATCAGCACTGCGTCCGCCGGCGGCATCGGGTCGCTCGGGGACTTCAGATAGACCGGCGTCTTGACCTTATATTCCAGGAACAGCTTGTTGATCGGTTGCTTGAACATCTGGGTGAAGAAGAAACGATCGACTTCGCCCAGGTCCCAGCCGGCGAAGTTGGCTTCGGGGCGCATCACGGTCGAGCGGTCCAGATACAAGATCTGGTATCCGGCCGGGGTTTCAAGGACTTCCGATACGCTCAGCGGCTTCATCGAGGCCAGCTTGTCCCACAGCTTGGGGTCGAGGTTATCGGCGTCAGCCCCGATCACGTAGTTGTCCGGGTTCTTGTTCTGCGCCTCGCTGACTTCCATCAGGACCTTGTGGAAGTCCTCCTTGCCGGTCGTGACGCGTTGGCGAATCTTTTCGGCCAGCTCGCGCTTGGCGGCTTTCTGCTGGTCGGAGAGGCCGGCCGTGCGCAGGAAGATGTAATTGAAGCGGACCTGGGGGACGTAGCCGAAATGTTTATAGTATTCGTAAAGCTCGTTCTGCGTCTGGGCCGGGGGGTCGGGCGCATACATGTCGAACTGCATGCCCATATTGGCGAGGGCGGCAAGCTGGCCGGCCATGGTGAGCCTCATCGCGGCGCGGTAGCCCGGATCGTTCTGGGCGCCCTGGCGATCGGCCTCGCGCTGCAGGGCCTGGCCAACCAGGAGACGGGTCACGGAGTCCTCGGCGTCGGCGAGCGTGGGCGGGGTGGTTGCGCGGTCCTTCCAATAGACCGCCTTGATCGCGGTGCGGAACTGATCGGCCGAGACCGAGAGGTCGCCGGAGCGGGCGAGGATGCCGGCGGGAAGTTTGGCCGCGACCGGTTGGGCCGGCGGTTTGGGGACGCCGGTGCCGGATTGATCGGATTTGCCGCATCCAGTCAAAAGACAAATAGCGACAAAGATCGGCGTACAAATAGACCGTTTTTTACTTATTAAAGTGTCATAAAAAACAAACATTCCGGTCTTTACCCCCTCAGGTCGGATTCTGATTGACATCTCCTGCTAATGTTTACACAATCACGAACCGATCTGTCTATGGGATAGATCGTGCATTTTTAAGGAGCGGAAAAAACCTTTTGACGAAGTCGGGGGGTGGAACGCCGTTAGCCACCCGTCCCCCACGAGACTCCGAAGCGAACAGGTGATCAAATTGACTCCCAAAAGCAACTCAATCTTGCTCTGGCTGTTCGCGCTGCCGCTCTTGCTCCCATTGCCCGGACGGGCCGCCTCGGGCCCGGCTTCCCCCGATCTAGCCGCCGCTGTTGCTGAAGACTCGAACGCCTCGCTCCGCAGTAACTTGCTTGCCCGGATCGAATTTCAGGAATTAAACCTGCAACTTGCCGGAATCGCCACCATTGGCGGCACGACAAGCTGCTACATCAAGCACCCCGGAACCGGCCAGCCGATGAGCTATCACGTCGGCGACGTGATCGGCGGTTACCGGATCCAGTCGGTCGAAAAGCAGTCGGTGTGCTTCGAGCGCAACGGGCTGCGATTCTGGCTTCAGCCTGACGAGAAGGCCGCGATGGCCGCGAAGTCCGAGCAGCCGGCCGCCAAGACGCGCCAGGCGCTGATGGACGAGATCGAATCGGCCAAGGCGATCAAGGAAGTCGAGACCATCACGGCCGGTGTCAACCTCAAGAAGCGGACGAAGAAGTACGCCATCGCCAAGGTCATCGAGGACGCGGCCAAGGTGATGCCCGCGCGGCGGATCTCGACCGGTCGCAGTTTTGGGATGTTCATGCTGCCCATGCCCGGCAATCTGACGTCGCCATACGGCTACCGGCGCCACCCGATGGGCGGCGGCGAGAAGTTCCACCGCGGCATCGACATCGCCAACCGCGAAGGG
>JAJFUI010000346.1 GCA_021372555.1 Planctomycetaceae bacterium
CGAGTTGATCCCCGTCGTCTCCACCGAGGAGATGCTCGCCGCCTGCCAAAGGGTCTTTCCCAGTTGCGATGGGCTGATTGCCGCGGCGGCCCCATGCGACTACCGGCCACTCACCGTTGCCACGGAGAAAATCCACAAGACCGGCGAGCCGCTCCGCCTCGAGCTCGCCGAGACGCCGGACGTGGTGGCGACCTTAGCACGCGACAAGGCCGCCCGTTGGATCGTCGCCTTCGCCCTGGAAACCGAAAACCCCCGAGCCAGGGCGATGCAAAAACTCGAGCGCAAGGGGTGCGATCTGATCGCCCTCAACGGCCCCGCATCCCTCGATGCCCTCGAAACCCGCGTTGAAGTCCTCGCCCACGGCGGTCAAGTGCTCGCCACCTTCGCCGGCAGCAAACCTCAAGTGGCCACCGATATTCTTGCCCTCATCGAACGGCGACTCATCGCAAGTTCGTCCCCTATCCCTTCGACAGACGGCTAGAGAGAGGGCCCTTTGTCCTGTCCCCTCTCCTTCCGGGAGAGGGCTAGGGTGAGAGCAATTGCGTGGAGTCGTTACTTTCCTTTGCGTGGACCGGAGTAGCCAATCCATGTTGCTTCGGGATAGGCCGCCGACGCACGAGCCCGCAGATCATCAAGAACACTCCGAGACCAGAAAGTCCAAGGCACCACGCGATCCAATTGTCTACTGTCCCGACCGGCAACGGTGCGACGTTGGGCTGCAAACTGAATTTGATGAGCATGCTAGTCAACGGAGCAAGCACGAAAAGCAGTCCCAGGGAAACGAGCCATCCCGTGGGCCGTGTCTTCGTCGAATGAGGTTTCCAAAGGCTATTGCCGATGGGCTCATCGTACGCTAACGCTGAACAAACGCGGTAGAACCATGCCGCGGCGTAAATAGGGCCAAATAGAAGAAGCAGCCCGGCGGGCAGGCCCAAGAGACCGATCCACGGATGGTCGCGGTGGTGATGGACAACGTATTCGGAAAGCCCAAGCTGAGCGGGCAGTGCCATCAGCAGCGCATACACGGCGAAACAGCCGACAACACCCAAAACCAAAAAGAGCTTACGATACCGACGGCGATAACAGAGGTACGCGGCAGCGAGAAACGGCGAGGCGAGCAGCGCCGAGAAAGCTATCGCTAAGAGCGAGGCCACAATGTTGCCACGGCAAAGCTGGACGATGTCGTAGCTGACCGGAGAGAGCAGCCACAGTCCAAGACCGCCGAAGACAGCAATCGCGATCCACCGCGCGACCTCTTGCACGCAACGTTTCATGCGAGTGCCTCCGGCCAAATCGACGTCAAGAACTCGAACGCCTTTTTCGCCGCCTCGGGCCCTACGTGGCTGTGGCGGGACAATTCGACGTAGACGCCGCCCGCGTAGCCAACTTCCGTCAGGGCCCGCAGCACTGGCGGAAAGTCGATCTCGCCCTCGCCGAACATCAAGTGCTCATGCACTCCGCGGCGCATGTCCTCGATATGAACGTTTACCAACCGCGGCGCCCAACGACGGATCACCTCCGCAATCGGCACTTCCCCCTGGCATTGCAGGTGCCCGATGTCCAGCGTCAGGTGGTGCAGGTTGTCAACCTGCCGCGTTCTAGGCAAGCTAACAATCTGCCCCGCGTCGCCATCGCCCGGCTCGAACTGACGGAGCAACTCCTGGAATGCCTGCATCGTATCCACTAGCATTCCCGGCTCCGGCTCGAAGCCGACGGGAACTCTCATCGTGGCCGCGAAATCGAACACCTCCTGCAACCGCTCCGCCAGTCGCACGAACGAGCCTGGCGTCTTGTCGGATCCCGCCTCCGGAAAGAGAGATTTAACCGCTCTGTTCTCGCCCGACCAGATCGAAACGCAATCGCTTCCCAACATGGCGGCGCAGGAAATCGCATGTCGATAGAACTCGATTCGCGACCTGCAATCCTCGGAAAGCAGCGTCGGCTCGTGCTTCACCCGCGGATCGAGCAGATACCGGGCGCCGGTCTCAATCACCGAGCGCATCCCAAGCCGCTCAAGCAGACGCCGTAATCGGCTGACCTGCTTCCAGCACCGTGGGTCTTTTGGCGACAACACGTTGTGGTCAATCGTGATGGCCACGCCCCGGTAGCCGATCTCGTGCAACAGCTCGACCGCATCGAACAGGTCGTGGTGCGCCAAGCCGTTCGTGTTGTAGCCAAGATACATTATGTCGCCTCGATCCACCGGTTCAGAAAGATTGCCGGCGCGAGGAAAAGCAGGATGCCGCTGGCCCAGTAGATGCCGTGAACGGAGTAACAAGCCACGGCATCCAACATGACAATCGACAAGATGCATTGGGTCACCGCCGCCCGCACTCGTCGCGGAATCGGTTCGATGACCGCCATGACGCACCGCCGAATGATCAGCACGCCTAGACCGCCCACCAACAGGTACCACAGTCCCGGGTGTTTCTGGATCGCCGGCATGACGCGGCTGGAAACGCTCGGAAGCCAGGCGATCATCGCCAGGGCGACGCCCATCACCGCCGTCGCCATCGCCAGATGCAGCCGGTCGCTCCGTTGCGCCTCGCGGCGAGCAAACCACGTGACGCCGGCGACATAGATGCCGATGGCCCCAGCCACTAGCCAGTCTCCGCCGTGCAACGGCGCGTCG
>JAJFUI010000357.1 GCA_021372555.1 Planctomycetaceae bacterium
TGCGGAAACCGTGTTCGTTCCGCCGGTTTGCGTGTAGGTTCCCGTGCCCTGGTCTCCGACAAACTCCGACATCGCCGACAAGCTGCCGCCGCCCATCTGGACAGTACCGGTGCTGGTGCCGCCAAGGCTGAGAAAATAGCAGGCTTGGCCGGCTCCGCCAATGCTCGCCGTTCCACCGTTGACGATATAGGCGTTTACGCTGGAGGTGGGTACGCCGTTAGTCCAGTTCGACGTCAGCGGCCAATCTCCTACCTGATCTTGCGATAGCACCCAATTGGTGTCGGCCCGGGCGACGACGGCAACGAAAACAGCGGCGAACGTAACAACAGTGCGGAACATGGCAGCAACTTCCTGAAGAAAGGCGCATGCGGATAAACAACAACCCAGAACCGTCGCGCTAGGTCGACGGACCGACACGACCATATGCCTCTTCCGTTCCGAGGAGATAGCGTCCAACCTACCAGACCGCCAATCACTTTCAACCCCCACACGCGGTAGCCAAAAGAGAGGATGCGACTAAAGCCTAGCGAGCGAGGAGCACCGTTTGTGGCGCAACGCTCGGCCCGCACCCTTTGAAGGCTAGTGTGGCATCGCTATCGCACCACTACCGTCCGCTCGACGTAGCGGCAAACGAGCACGGGCACCCGGATGTGCTCCTGCCGGGGAACCATCACCGTGTACTGCTCCGGCTGTTGCTCCGCGACCGTCCGCGTTACGGTGATCTCACGCGTCCGGGTCCTGATCTCCGGCGTCTGCACCACGTACGACTCGCTCCGCAACTTCGTCTCCGGTTGGTACTCGTAGTAAGCCACGGTGCTCAGCTTCGCGTCCGGCTGGAAGTTTGTCACCGCATATTGCACCGTCTGCTGCTCCTGCACCGGCTTCCAGCAGGTGACGCAAACTTTGCGAGGGCAGACGTTGCAGCCGAGGTTGCAGGCGCCGCCGACCGCAACGGTGTCCGGCCGCGGCTTTTCCCGCGGCGCCGGCGGTGCATTGGGGTCCATGTCCTGTGCCGGCGAAGGTGGGGCGGCAACCGGCGAGGCCGAAACCGACGTCGGGCAGCAACCGGTCGTGTCATACACCGTCCGTTCTTCTTGCACCGCCACCAATCGCGTGACTGTCTGTTTGGCCTGCCTCGCCTGAACCTGCGGCGTCATCGTCGTCTTCCGCAGTTGGAGGTCGCCGTACACCGGCCGGTCGATCGTGTCGACGACGGTCCGCATCCGCGTCTCAGGAACCATCACCGTGTACTCTTCCTCGACCGTGTCCTTAACCGGCACGCTTCGGTAGACGGTCACCATGCGGACCCGCGTCTCCGGCCGATAACTCGTGATCGCCTTCGTCCGATACTCCGTGACCATCTGTGGCGTCAACACCTTGCACGTCACCGGCTGGCAACACGAACCGCACGGGTCTCCACACACCTGCCCCAACAACCGATTCGGCAGCCCCGCAACGATCACCACCGCGGAAAGCGCCACCAGTGTCATGTTCCTATTCATGGCGTCACCTCCCCCCTACTTTTCCCGGAGCCGGCGGGGCCGGCGCTGGAACGTTGCTCGGTTGTTCCGCAACGCGGCCCGGCGTCGCAGGCCGACGGGCAACCTCCACGCCTCCGCTCGGCGTCACCGCTTTCGCCAGCGGTCGGTTGCTCGACACGATCTCGACGCCGTCCTTCGCCAGCAGATTCGTCGCGACAACGTTCGTCGGTTCCATCACCGCCGCAATCGCCAGTTGTGCATGCGCCTGCTCGGTCTGGCCAAGAATCAACTGCTGATAGCCCAGCAGGAAGTGCGCGTCGGCCGAGGAAGGATTCTTTCGCAAGAACTCTTCCAGGGCGTGAAATTGCCGGTCAAACCGTGGCCCTCCCTGACCATACTGCGCGTAAAGCGTTCGCCAATCCATCACCGGGCCCATGGCTGCCGCCGCTCGCGCTTCCGCCGCTGCGCCGGAGAAATCGCCCTGCGCGAAGAGAATCTGCGCCATCAACGCCCGGGTCCGCGCTTGCGACATGTACCGGTTCGAGCGCACAGCCCAATCGAAGGCCGTGTCGTAGTCCTTGCGTTGAAAGGCATCCAGCGCCAACGAAAATCGTGTGTCCGCCAGTTGCTGCGGCGAGTAGTACACGGCCGGCGCGAAGCCGTTCACCGCTGCGGCCGCGGGCTGCGGCGCCGCAGTCGCCGTGGCTACCGGCGAGCCATAGCTGTACGAGGCGGCCTCGGACTCGCCAAGCCGGGCCTGCCCACTTTGCTCGAAGAGCGTGATTTCCTCGCGCATCCGGCCGGCCGCCTGCGGATCGAGCGACAGGAATCGGTCATAGTCGGTCTGCGCCTGCACAGGATCGCCCAGCCGCACCAGGGTCATCGCCCGCTGCCGATACCCTTCTGCGTATTTCGGCGCGATCGTCAGCGCCTCGTTGTACAACTCCATCGCCTTCGAGAAGCTTCCCTGCGTTCGCAACGCCGCCGCGCCGCGCATCAGGTCTTCGATCCGCAATGCGACATCACTGCGGCTTGCGGAATATGCCAGCGGAGCGCTGTCCGACGGCACTGCCGGGACCGTCGTGGGTGCTGCGCGGAACGCCGACCCAGGATTGGGGACAACGGTTCCCGGCCCGTACGGTCCTTCAGCAAGGGGGCCCTGCTCGGCCTGGGCCGGAGGCGGTTGCGCTTCCCCCCGCGGCGCGGACCTCGCCGACTGCGCGGCCGGTGCTTTCGGTGGTTCTGCTCCCGCGAAGGCGGGAAGCAATAGACTCGACAACGCCCAGACGTAGGCAATATGAGTTGCACGCATGGGATCGTGCCTTCTTTTTGATTTCGCCGTCCCTCCTTGCCCGTGAAAATTGTATACGGCTCCAACTGGTCGGGATACGACGCCCCCGCTGGCTAATCAGTGCCGAGCGAGTTACCGTGGCATCAAGCAGCATGCCCCGCAGCGGGCGTCATCAGCAAACCACTCAGGAACTGCCCAGGCCGGCATCCCTGAATCACCGTCATCCTGAGCGCAGCAAAGGATCTAGCCCGTTCGACCTCGGGCAGGGACTAGTAGTTGCGCTTAAAATTGCGTTCCTGCCAGGCGGTTCCGCTTCCCGGACGGCCTGCGCCAAGACACGCAGAGCTTTCGCAAGCACGCCACTGACCGCCACCGGCGGTATCGTCAGATTGCTCCAAGCGAGCCCGGCTATGCCTTGGCCCACTGCTGGCGGAGAAACGCCATCGACTTCGGGATCTCGACCTTCGGGTTGCCGTTGACCGAGCACTCGAAGCTGCAGTAGTCCTGATAGCCGATCTGCTTGAGCCCGCGGAAGCCCTCGATGAACTGTCGCTCGTCTTGGCCCGGAAGATGACGAGTCCGCGAGGCAAGATGAACGTGATGGACTCGGGAGCCCCCAGAAATGAACGCTCCCAGATCGCTCGTTTCCTCGATCGTCATGTGGAAAAAGTCGCCCATGACGCAGATGCCTGGGCTCTCACAATCCCGGGCGATCGACGCCGCGTCGGCCACCTGACGAAGGAAGAAAGCTTCCTTGCGGTTCAACGGCTCCAGAATCACGCGCGTGCCGGCCTTGACGGCGTGGTCGCCGATTGCCGGCATGATGTCCAAGAGAGTCTTGCGGATCTCTTGGTTCGTCCGCTTGGTATCGGAATTGAACGCCGGCACGTAGATGACGCCGGTCGAACCGAGCGCACCGGCGGACGTCAACACTTTCTTCAAAGCCTCGACGCCGGCCTTTCGTTCCTCCGCGATGTCGGATACCAACGCGCCCTTGTGAGAGCCCCAGCAAATGGCGCTGCACTTCAGGTTGGTTTCTTTGATCGCGTCTTCGTACTTCTTCTCGTGGCCGACGATGTCGCCATCCAACTCGACGGCGTCGAATCCCCATCGCTCCATGTTGGCCAGTTTCTCGGCCAGGTCTTTGCCCGGGATGATTCCCAACTGGCTCGACAGCTTGAGCTGCGCCGGCCCGCTGGCCGTCTGCCCCTGATCGCCCGCATCCGCCGGCTCGTCCGCACCCGCGCTGGGACAGAACCAAGCCGCGCCGGCAGCGCACGCTGCGCCACCGGCCAAAAAACCACGTCGCGAGACGTTCATGGGCATCCTCCAGGGTAGAGCTCGGCAGCACCCCGCCAAGACTATCACTTTACCCAAGCACAACCAGCCTAGCAAGAGCCAGAAAAGCAAGCGGCGGGCCTACCAACCGGCCCGCCGCGAGTTGCATCGTCCAATGAAAGAAGCAGCGCAATTCATTCCACGGCCCCGACCGCTGCGCGCTGTCGCCAGACGCAGGCGCAACAGTTCATGCGCTGTCGCGCGCCGAGCCGCGAGGATGTCGCCCCACGATCGTCAGACCAGTTCTTTGCGAACTGCCCACACGGCCGCTTGCGTCCGGTCCGAGACGCCGATCTTTCGCAAGATGTGCTGCACGTGCTCCTTCACCGTCTCGTAGCTGATGTGCAGCGTGTTGGCGATTTCCTTGTTCGTCAGCCCATAGGCCAACTGCTTGAGAACCTCGCTCTCACGCTGCGTCAGCGGCACTTCGACGTCGGCCGTCAAACGCGGAGTGGCCAACGCGCCGGTCACCCGTCGCAGTTCTTCGCGAGTCCACGCGCTCTCGCCGGCGGCCGCCTTGCGAATGCACTCGACCAATTGCTCGCGAGTGCATCCCTTCAGCAGATAACCGGCCGCACCCAAAGCCACGGCCCGTGCCACGTACGTCGGGTTGTCGAACGTCGACAGAATCAGAATCGGCAGCGTCGGCTTGTCCAGCTTGATCCGCCCCAACGCCGTCAGACCGTCGCCGTCGGGCATCCGAATGTCCAACAACACGACGTCGACTTCATTCTCCAACGCGTACTTGACGGCCTCCGCGCCCGTGGCGACCTCCGCCACAACCTTGACGTCCGCGCCGGCTAGCATGCTCTTCAATCCGCTGCGAACGACTTCGTGGTCGTCGGCAATCAACAATCTGATTTTGTTCGTCATTGGGTTAATCCCCTGCGTGCACGAATGAGATGGTCGGACGATGTACCTTCGAGTGAACACCAGGGGGCTCGCGCCGTGCCTCGCCGGTTGGCCCCCAAAGTTGGTCACGGCGATTACTACACCCCCAATCATAGCAGAGTTTTCTGCCGGGGGGGAGGCCCTGAGGGGTTTTTGGGGGAAAAGTCTTGCCCGGCCATGCGGGTTTGGCAAAAACCCGGGAAATACCCTCCAAAGTCACATGACGTTCCCCTCCGCGCTACGGACTCTTGCTCTAGCCACCCCGCACCATAATACTTATCCCTAGCCTCGGACTGCTCGGGAGAAAACGCCGCGCCATCGAAAAGGACCAAATCATGTTTCCGACCACACGTCTCCGACGTCTTCGCTATCACCCGGCCGTTCGAGAGCTCGTCCGCGAAACCCGACTCTCCCCCGCCAACCTCATTCTGCCGCTGTTTGTCCGCCCAGGCAAAGCCATTCGCGAGCCGATCGCCGCGATGCCCGGCCAGGCCCAATTGTCCCCCGACGTCCTCGTCGATGAAATCCGCGAGGTGGCCAAACTCGGGCTCGGCGGCGTCCTCCTCTTCGGCATCCCCAGCACCAAGGACGCCCTTGGAAGCGATGCCATGAGCGACTCCGGCATCATCGCCGAGGCGGTCCGCGCCGCAAAACAGGCCGCGCCCGACCTGCTGCTCATCACCGACCTCTGCTGCTGCGAGTACACCGACCACGGCCACTGCGGAGCGCTGAGCGAATCGACCGGCCGGATCGACGTCGACAACGATGCCACGCTCGAACTGATCGCCCGCCAAGCGTTGGTCCACGCTCGCGCAGGCGCCGACATGATCGCCCCTAGCGGCATGATGGACGGCATGGTCCGCGCCATCCGCCAGGCCCTCGACGGCGACGGCTTCCAGCATGTGCCGATCATGAGCTATTCGGCGAAGTACGCCAGCGGCTTCTATGGCCCCTTCCGCGAAGCCGCCGAAAGCGCCCCGCAGTTCGGTGACCGCCGCAGCTACCAGATGGATCCCGCGGCAGCCGCGGGCCAGGCGATGCGCGAGATCGAATTGGATCTGGCCGAAGGCGCCGATCTGGTAATGGTCAAACCGGCGCTGCCGTACCTCGACGTCATTCGCGACGCCCGCGAGCGATTCCCCGGCGTGCCTCTGGCCGCCTACAACGTCTCCGGCGAGTACAGCATGGTGAAGGCCGCCGCCGAGCGCGGCTGGTTTGACGAGCAACGGATCGCCCTGGAGTGTCTCACCTCCATCCGCCGCGCCGGGGCGAGCATCATCTTGACGTATTGGGCCAAAGACGCAGCGCGGTGGTTGGCGTAGGCAGCGCGAAGTCCCCTGTCCCGTCCGAAGGACTTAGGGTGAGGGCCGTGCCGTTCAACAACGCTCGAAGTCCGCCAAGTGGCGCGGCCCCAAAAACCGCCGTATACTAGTGTGGACGATCGGGACCTACCTTGACCGAGAGCATCATGTCGCAACCATGCGCCGGCCGACTGGCGTCGATTTCCCTAGCCTTTGCAGCACTTGCCGTGGGCTGTCTTGTCTGTGCGGCCGCAGAACCCAAGCGGCCGAATGCCGAAGAGGCCATCCGCCAAGCCCTCGCGAAGCCAATCGAGCTGAAATACGATAGGCTCCCGCTCAATAAAGTCGCCGACGACCTTCAAGCGAAGCTTGGCGTACCAGTTCGATTGGACAAAAAGGCGATCGAGGAATTGGAGGTCGCCCCGAAGCCCCGCCAGGCCTTGTCGAACAAAGGAGCATCCAAAGCGGCCGTCCGGGGCGTCGCGGAATTGCCGGTTACCTTTGCCGTTTCCAACGTTTCCGCACGCGCGGCAATTGACTTGATGCTTCGCGACTTGGAATTGAAGACAATCGCTCGTGGTGGGGTTCTGCTGATCACCACGCCCGAGGTAGCCGACGTGGAGTTGGAAGTCACAGTGTATGACGTTTGGGACCTCGTCGAGGACGACGATTTCGGCAACCTCGTTACCGTCATTAGAGCTTGCGTTTGCCCCACAACGTGGGACGAAGTTGGCGGCCCCGGCTCAATCAACGAATTTGCCGCGGCCGGCATCCGTGCTCTTGTTGTGTCACAGACCCAAAACGTTCACCAGGAAGTTGAATCGCTGTTAGCTCGCTTGCGATCGCTGCGCCATGCACGGGCGAACGGAGCGGGACCGACGGGTCGCGGTTCGGAGAACCGGCAGGCCGCGCCGAGTCCCCGCGAAACACGACCAATTCCAACCGAGGATCAGGCGAAGGCAGCCAATGCAAGGGAGAAAGCAGCCCGCGCGGCCCTGGAGAAGCGGGTCGAGGTGAAGGTCGACGGATTGCCGCTTTGCGATGTTTTCCAACAACTTAGCAAGACCGTCGGTTTTCCGATCGTGCTCGACCGGATGGAGATCGTTTATGCCGGCAGCGACCCGAATCGTCGCGTGACCCTAAAGGCGCCTGGCCGCAAGCTGAGTACGATCCTCGATGAGTTGACGTACGACGCGAAGTTGCGTTGGACGTTTGACCGCGAGATGCTGCTGGTCACCACGCCGGAGCGCGAGACGCGGCTGCTAGTGACGCGCTGCTACGACGTCTCGGACCTTCCCAGCTTCCGCGGCGAGCATGGCGAGGGCGTGCCGAACTACGAGGCGATTATTCGCAACATCGTCGCTTCGGTCGGGCCGCAAACATGGAACGAGGCGGACGACACACATGCCGCCAAGGACGCGAGCCGGCAACTGATCGTGGTCTGCCACACCTGGAAGACGCAACTGAAGGTCGAAGCGTTCCTGGACAAGCTGCGGGCGATTCGTGGCCAGGAGTTGACGAAACAGGAGATTGACCATTTACCGCCGGTGCCGGAGCCTGCCGATTTGAAGCCGCATATCGGTTTGAGCAAAGTGGTCGACGGCGCTATCGACAACAGGGCGACCGATTCCGCGCCGACGGCGCTAAGTCCCGACCCGAGACGGGATGCCGTTGTGGAAGCCGCGAACCGTTTTGCTTTCGACTTGTATGGCAAACTCGACAAGGACGCCCCGGGAAGCAAGCAAGGAAACCAGTTCATTTCGCCGTTTGGAATCTCTACCGCAATGGCGATGGTCTATATGGGCGCGCGGGGCCAAACGGCCGACGAAATGGCCAAGACGCTGCACTTGTCCATGCCCCAGCAAGACGTTGGACTCGGATTCCGCGCGGTGTTGGCGGCAATGAACGGCCGCAATAAGCGCGGCTGCCGCCTCATCGTGGCCAACGGCCTCTGGGGTCAACGCGGTTACGGCTTCGTCCCCGACTTTATGCTTCAAATTCGGACCCAATTCGACGCCGGACTGACCGAGGTCGATTTCGCTCAACGGGACGCCGTCTGCAATGTGATCAATGCCTGGGCCGACGAAAAGACCGCAGGGCGAATTCGACAGGTAGTCAGCCCAGCGTCCATCGATGACTTGCAACGATTTATCGTGGCCAACGCCGTCTATTTCAAAGGAAGCTGGGTAGGAGTCTTTATGCCGGGTAGCACGAAGAAGGTCGCGTTCTACAGCGGCGATCAGAGAATGGACGCGCCGACCATGTGCCTCAGGGACGACTCCAGTCGCTATGGAGTGATAGGAGACGTCCAGGTTCTGGAAAAGCCCTATCGCGGCAACCAACTCGCGATGATGATCCTTCTGCCCAGCAACGAGCCTGGCGCACTGGCCAAGCTGGAGCAATCGCTCTCGCCCGAGCTAGTCAAGCGATATTCGTCGGCCCTCAAAGCGGGCGCCTTGGATGTGTACCTGCCGAAGTTCACATTCGACACCGACGTTCGACTCGAAAAGACGCTTGCAGCGATGGGGATGAAGTCCCTGTTTCAACCGTTGCATGCCGACCTGTCGGGCATCAACGCCGGCAAGGAGCCCCTTTCCCTGAACATGGTGCTGCACCACACGTTCCTTAAGGTAGACGAATTTGGAACCGAGGCAGCCGCCGTAACGGCGATCGGCGGAATGGGCGGAATGGAGAAGCCGGCGCCACGCCCGCCCGTCTTCCGTGCCGATCATCCCTTTGTGTTCCTGATCCGCGACACGCGAACCGGGGCCATTCTGTTCCTGGGGCGACTGGTAAGGCCCATCTAGCGGCAGATCGACGGCTATCCGCCGGTTTGGGTCATCTCGATTGACTCGGAGACTCGGGCGCCGTTTTTGTCCTCGATGTGCGAGTGGAACGGTCCGTCCTCGGGCCGCCAGCCTTTGATCATGCCGGCCTCGAGCGTTCCCTTCTTGCTCAGGTTCCGATCGATCTTGGCCGGTTGGCCTTTCGCCCGCTCGATCACCCAGACGTAGCCGCCGGTGGCCGGCTCGCCCTGCACCTCGTAGTCGACGCTGAACATCATCATCGTGCCCTCAGGCCCCGCTTGCGGCAACGCAACACCCGTGGACAACGTGACGGTGGGTTCGCTCGTTGCGGTCGCCGCAACCGGTTGCCGAGGCGGCGCTGTTTGCGACGGCCCACCGCCCTTTTGTCCTGGAACGTGGCCCGTATCGGCCGGACAACCTGCCAACCACAGCATCGTGACGCAGAGGACAGCC
>JAJFUI010000030.1 GCA_021372555.1 Planctomycetaceae bacterium
TCGCGGCGACTGTACCGCTCGCAAAATCGCTCCACCGCACTGTCGCGCGAGTCGGTTGCATTGCCCCGAACATCGCTCACGGACTGTTCAGCGGCCGACGGCCCAGCGGCCCCATAGCGTGGGCCTTCAACAACCAGCACCCCCGGCATCGCCACCCTCGGCCGACCAAACCCCAATTCCTCTGGGAGCGTGAGTCGACTGTCGGTTGCCGCCGCCGGCTTCCGCACCGCTGGCCCGGCCGCACACACAACCACCTTCGACCCCTCGTTGAGCCGCCCGCTGCTGTAGTCCAGCGTGTCGATCGTGGTGCACGTCTGAAAATGCAGATCGCGTCGCCAATCCACCCGCTCCAGCACGTGCCGGAAGAAGCCCTCGACCTTCTGCACGTCCAGTCCAGGATCATCCTCTGCGGCCGCAATCCATAAATACTTCGCTAGCGACAACTGCCCATGCCCCAGCAGCGCGTTGGCCAATGTCATCAGCTCTCGTGGTTGTCGCGGCTGGTCATACGGTAAATACCGCTCGCTTCCGATGGCCAACAGCAGCGGATGCACCCCCGCCGCATCGACGGCGTTTACCGCCCGAACGCCCGGGATCTGCCGCGGGATCACCGGCCCGACCAACTCATGGATAAACTGCCCGAGGATCGAATCCTCTTGCGGCGGCCGTCCCACGACCGTAAACGGCCAGATGGCGTCACGGCGATGCCACACATGCTCCACCCGCATCACCGGAAAGTCGTGCGTGAGGCTGTAGTATCCCAGATGATCGCCGAACGGTCCCTCAGGCTTCAGACGCGTCGGATCGATCGTTCCGCAAATACAAAAGTCGGCCTCGGCGTGGATGGGCAACTCCTCCCCGCCGCAAATCATCGGCACTCGCCGCCGCCCAAGCACGCCTGCCAACGCCAACTCGCTCATCCCTTCCGGCAGCGGCATCACCGCGGCCACGCTCATCGCGGGCGGTCCCCCCACGAACACGTTCACCCGCAACGGCTCCCCGCGTCTCAAGGCCGCCGCATGATGCGCCGCGATGCCGCGATGCAGTTGGTAGTGGAGGCCCACTTCGCGATCCGGCTCATACTTCCCGCCGGAAAGCTGCACGCGGTACATCCCCAAATTGCTCCGCGCGAGCCCCGGCGTGTCCGGGTCTTCCGTGTAAACCTGCGGCAGCGTCACGTACGCCCCGCCATCCCCCGGCCACGACTTCAACTGGGGTAACTCTCCGATCGTCGTTTCACACGCCAGCACCGGTCCCCAGCGAACCTTCCGCGGCCGCGTCAAGAGCGCCGACCACGGTGCCTTCAGGTACAGCCGCGGTCGCCGCATCAAGTCCGCCGGATCCACCTGCAACGCCACCAGTTGTCGCAATCGTTCGAGCGAATCGCGGAAGAGATACCGCACCCGCTCCATGGCGCCGAACAGATTGCCGACCATCGGAAACCGGCATGCGACCACATTCGTGAAAAGCAATGCCGGTCCGCCCGCCCGAAACACCCGCCGCTGGACTTCCGCCATCTCCAGGTTCGGGTCCACCGGCGCATTGATCCGCCGCAACTGCCCGGCGGCCTCCAAGTCATCGACACACTGACGCAAGTTGCGATACATGCGAACGGATAGAGAGTTAGATGTGTACGTTTTAGCAGCCGCCCTCGCGGCGGCTCGCAGTGAAACACCCGGACTGCCGTATCGGTGGCCGCTAAACGGATGCCGTAATGTTCTCCGACAATGCCATCACCCGCGCCCCCGCTGTATCTTGCCGCTCCTCACCTGCCGCTTTTCCATCCGCTTCCTCAGATGCGCGCACTTCGTCGCCGGTGTCCGAACGATCCGCTGCGTCTTTCGCCCGCCGCCGCCTTTCGTCATGGCTCGCTCTTGTGTTGTGGTGGGCCCGGGCGGCAGAAAGCAATAAGCTTCAATACGGAGAAAAACATCAGTCCTCCAAACGAGCCAATGTACATTCCCACAGACATCGCCCAACCCGTTCGTAGCGATTCGTCCAAGTTCCAGTTGGTGAAGCGCGTGGGCACGTGATTGGCCAAGATGATCACGCCGTTGAATAGAACGCCTAGGCTGTGCATCAGAAGCGACGAGAAGCAACGGCTCCAAACGTAGAAGGCAGCCAGAATGAACCACGTCGCGAAAATGGGCCAGTCCTTCTCCGCGATAAAGTGCTCCCGTCGATTGAGCGATGCATGAATGGGAGCGAGGCATATTGCCCAAAGAGCGACGTACACAAGCACGTCCCGTATGCCAGTCTGCCGCATCGCGGATCGACGAAGCTCGCCCTTCGCGGCGGAAAGACCGACGCAGGCAAGCAGCACAACCGCCAGGAACAGCAGGATGGCACAAAGCTCCATGGGTATCTTCTCCGGGGGCTGTTCGCGTGCTCCGTTCGGCCGTTCCCCTTACGCCTCGTTTCTTGCGAATTCGATCCGCCACGCAACGCCCATGACGTCGTCTCCCCCCGCCTGCGTTCCCCTCCCTCGCCCTCTCCCTATCCACTGACCACTGACCACTGACCACTAGCCACTAGCCACTAGCCACTAGCCACTACTCCCCTCGAAACACATGCTGCATCAAAATATTCTTCTTCGACGTCACGGGCCCCGGGCTGGTGTCCTCCCGCAGCACGCCAACCATCATTGCGTACTTGGCGTCCAGGTCATCGGCGGCGTGGACCAACATCGCCTCGGGCGTCATCGGCGGCTTCGGCGATCCCCATTCCGGCCGGCCCTGATGCGTAATCATCAAGTGCTCCAGCCGCAACAGCCGCTCCGGCTCCAGCGGCGTCCCAGCCAGTGCGGCCGCCGCCTCGCGAACCATGTCCCGGCCAATCAGAATGTGCCCAATCAGTGATCCTTCGGGCGTGTGCCCAGTCCCCTCGGGCCGTTGCTCCATTTCCCGAAGCTTGCCGATGTCGTGCAAAATCCCGCCCGCCACGACCAGTTCGGTATCCAACGGCGGCTTCATCTCGGGATAATAGTCGGCGTACTTCTCGGCCAAGAAGACGCACGTCCGCGCCACGCTCAAACTGTGCTCCAACAACCCGCCCACATAGGCGTGATGGTTTCGCCTCGCCGCCGGATGCTTGAGCAATGCCTCGTGGTTGTTCAACAGCAGCGACTCCACCAGCTTCAGCAACGGCCCGCCCTTGATCCGTTGCCGCGCGATATCGAGCAGCTCGTCGAACATCTCCTGCGGCTCGAAACGTGAGCGCGGCAGGCAGAGCGTCGGGTCGAACCCGTCGGCGGCGTCCGCATCGACCACCTCGCGGATCTTGCGAATCTCCAACTGCGGCCCGTAACTGGTCTCCTGATAAACGGCGCGGACCTTGTAAAAAATGCCCGGCGTCCAGTGGTCCCGGCAATCCATCGCCCACGGCGAATCGCCCCACACCGGAAAGCTCACCTCCCGCCCCCCGTCCCGAAACCCGACCCGAAAGTACGGTTTCCCCGTCTTCGTCTTCAACTCCTCCTTGGCGCTCATAAGCAGGAACAGATCGGCTTCCGCTCCGTGCGACATTTCCGTAAGCGTGGCAATCGGCATAGTACGAACCATAGACGTCCAAGCGAAACTTCGAAATCATACTCAACGGCCGGGGCGGTTCACCGCCCAGTCTTCCGGCTAGTGTACCCCAAACAGCACCCTCCGACGAGTAGTTACGCAGCTTAAACTGGCGCCGGCAAATCCGCTGAACTCGACGCATTCTTCCGTCCGAAACGACAGATATGGGCAAAATCCGTCGCCGATTGCTGGTCCCGCAAACGCCCAAGCCCGCCGTGATGGCGAAGACTTGGCTCGAAGCGTTCGTCGACTACGCCGCTGGCGAGTGCCACCTCTCCGAAAACACCGTCGCCGCCTATCGCCGCGACCTCGTGCGATTCTTCACTTGGCTCAATGGCCGAAGCATCCCCGGCCTGTCCATCCGCGACCTGTCCGACTACGTCACTTGGCTCCACGGCCAGCAGCTCGCCGCCGCCTCGATCGCCCGCCATATCGTCTCGCTCAAGGTCTTCCTCCGCTACTTGCAGTTGGAAGGCGCTCTGACCGAGAACGTCGCCGAACTGCTGGGCAGCCAGCGCCTCTGGGAGCGCGTCCCAAGAGTGCTGAGCCCCGAACAAGTCGATCGACTTCTTGCCTCGCCTCGCAGCACCGATCCCTGGTGGCGGCGAGACCGCGCGCTCCTCGAACTCCTTTATGCAACTGGCTGCCGCGCCTCCGAACTCTCGCGTCTCAGATTGCACGACACGCACCTCGATACCGGCTTCTGCGTCTGCCGTGGCAAAGGCGATAAAGAGCGGGTCGTTCCCTTGGGCGACCGCGCGATTGCGGCAGTTCGCGAGTATCTGCAAGAAGAGCGACCGCGACTGGCCGCACGTTACCAACCGCCGCCGGATTGGGTGCTCCTAACCTACCGCGGACGACGCCTCCGCCGCGAACGAATCTGGGAACTGCTAAAGCGCTATGCCCTTCGCACCGGCGTCCCCCCAGACGTCAGCCCCCACACGCTCCGCCACAGCTTCGCAACGCACCTGCTGGCCGGCGGCGCCGACCTTCGCCAAGTCCAAGAGATGCTCGGTCACGCCAGCATCGCCACCACCCAACTTTACACCCACGTCGACCTCACACGGCTCAAAGCCATCCATCGACGTTTCCATCCCCGAGCCTGACGACTTCGCCGCGTCGCCTCGGTCCTCTCTCCCTCCGGGAGAGAGTCAGGATCAGGGCCGCCCTCCAACGTCTTCGCTCGCACCGCATCACGCAAGCCAAGAAAAAGACGGGACGCGATGCCCTCGCCTCCATCGCCAATCACTGTCGCATCGTGACATCCGAAGATGCTTGATGCGACCGAGATCGAACGACTTAGCAAGGGCGATCGCGTCCCCGCAGGCTTCTCTCGCCTCTCTCCGTTCCGGCCCCTCCGTTATCGCGTGTACGTGCCGCTCGGTCGCTTCGCAATGTACGGCCGATAGAACTCGTTAATGACCTTCACCCACCGCTGATCGGTGAAGTTCGGCCATTGACCCTGCTGGAACCCCGGCGCCTTTTGCAGAATGTCCTTGTTGATGCTCACCAGGCAGTGCGTCTCCGACGTCACCTGCTCACCTGCCTTCGGCATCGACACCAATCTCATCGCTTGCCACGGAATTGGCAGTAGCTTGCCGCCGAAACCCATCGTGGTGCCAAAGGAGATCACCACATACTTCACCTGCCCGGTCTGCTCGTCGACTGCCAAATTGTCGATCTTGCCTAGTTTTTCGTTGTTCTCTCCCATGACCTCCAACCCAATGAGGTCATTCGCCCGCAAGACCTTGCTGCCGGTTGCTTCCGTACCCTGTTGCTCTTGCTGGTTGGCCATGCCCGGCTGATCGTCGGCCGCCTGCAGCGCCACGGACACAGCTAGACCCAAGCCCACCGCCAGCAATGCAATCAATAGACTGCCACGCATGTCCCACTCCTTCAAAAAAGTGATGTAACGTTGCCTGCGGCCGTCGTCGACGGCTGACAACGCATAGTAGGCGCGCGGCAATCCCCGGGCCATCCGCGTTTTACTGCCGCATTGATAAGACGCTTGCCGACGCCCTAAGAGAGATCAATCCGCGGCCGCCCCTGGCTACTTCGCCGCCTTCTTCGCCCATGGACTGTCTGGGTAGCGCTCTTGAAGCGTCTGCCGCGCCCGATTGGCTCGCTCATTCTTATGAACCTGGCCCCACAACTCGACCAGGTTGGCTAATGCCTCGGCATGGGCGTCCGGCACGCCCGAATAGAGAAGGTCCACGCGGAGGAACGCGAGAATCGCCTCCTTCACTTGGCCCGCTTGACGATGAGCCGCGCCCTCGACGTTGTACGCCCGCGCAACCAACGGCGATTCTTCCGGGTTGGCTTCCGTGTCCGTTTGCTTCAGAATCTCTTCGACGAGCTTCACCGCGTCGTCCGGCTTCTTTACCGCGACCAGCACCGCTGCCTTCCCGACGTTCGCCGCCACGCGTTGCCTTCGCGCCGCTTCCCCCGCGCCTTGCGTGGCCAATACCTTGTCGAACGCGGTCTCTGCTTCTGTCGTTTTCCCTTGTTCCAGCAGCGCTCGGCCCGTGGCCACCGCGGCCCTCATCTTGAAGTCCGGCCACGGCGCCTTTTCCAGCCGCCCATAGTAGTCCGCCGCCGCGCCGTATTGCCGAATCGCAACGAGCAAATCGCCGACAACTTCCGAGGCCTCGAAATAGTGATAGCTTTTCGGATTTGCGTCGACGAACGCCTTCATCATCCGGCCTGCGTCCGAGATCTTCCCGTTGCCCGCCAACGCCAGCCTCGATGCGGCCAGTGCCTTGTAGAAGGCAACGTCCTCCTGAATCTCCGGCCGAGTCGGCTCCTCCTTGATCTTTTGCAGGGCCGCCAAAGCCTCGACATATTTTCCCTCTGCCATCTGCGCCTTAGCGCTTCGCAGATCGCGCGGCTCTCCTTCGTAATGAATCACCTGGATTTGATTGACCGGCACGTACTTCGTCGTACCGGCCGTCCCCTGCGCCAACTGCACGCTCGTCGCGCTCATCCCGGTAACACGCCCCGCCATTGCCCCTGTCGACGTTCGGATCGTGTCCAGTGCAACCGCCGGACTTGCCCACGCCATCGCGAAAACCAGTGCCAGCCCAATTGCCAGTGACCGCGAGTCCAAAACCGTCCTCGATCCATCTACCAATCGCGATCCCATGGCTCTTTCTCCTCCGGCGCTGGCAAAATGTGCGGCCCGACTTCCCGCTCGACAACAATACATTGCACTGGAGCACCATGCGCACCGACCAAGGCCGTGCTGCGCGGGCCTAACCAACCGCGCCCACTGCCCCAACGGCCACACCTGCGTTCACGGCCGCCTCGGCCACCGCCTTCGCCACCGCCGGCGCGACCCGGTCATCAAAAACGCTCGGCACAATCGAGTCCGGCCGAAGCTGATCCTCCGAAATCGCCGCGGCAATCGCTTCTGCCGCCGCAATCTTCATCGACTCCGTCACCCGCCGCGCTCGTACGTCGAGCATGCCTCGGAACAGCCCTGGGAAGCAAAGCACATTGTTGATCTGGTTCGGATAGTCGGATCGCCCGGTGGCCACCACGCGAACGTACGGCAGCACCGCGTCCGGATCGATCTCCGGATCTGGATTCGCCAGAGCGAACACGACCGGGTCCTTCGCCATCCGCCGTACATCCTCGACCTTCAGCAAGTCCGGCCCCGAGACGCCAATGAAAACGTCCGCCCCTCGCACCGCGTCGGCCAACGCTCCGGTCACATTCTCCGGGTTAGTGTTTTCCGCAATCCATCGCTTCACCCGATTACCGCCGACGCTACGGTCGCGACTGATGGCCCCCGCACGATCGCACACCACAATCTGCCGACAGCCGACGCTCAACAGCAGCCGCGCGATGGCTGCCCCCGCCGCCCCCGCCCCGCAAATCGCCACCCGCACCGCCGCCAGGTCTTTCCCCGCGACCTTCAACGCATTCCGCAACGCCGCCAGCACGACGACCGCCGTACCGTGCTGGTCGTCGTGGAACACCGGAATCTCTAGCTTCTCGATCAACTGCTCCTCGATGTCCACGCATCGCGGCGATGAAATGTCCTCCAGGTTGATTCCGCCAAACGTCGGCGCCAGGTATTCGCAAGTACGAACGATCTCATCCACGTTCTGCGTATCGAGGCAAATCGGGAAGGCGTCTACCCCGGCAAAGCCCTTGAAGAGCATGCACTTCCCTTCCATCACCGGCATCGCCGCCACCGGCCCGATGTTCCCCAACCCGAGCACGGCCGACCCGTCCGAAACCACCGCCACCGTGTTTCGCCGAATGGTCAGCGCGAAACTCGACGCCGGGTCCGCATGAATTGCCCTGCACACCCGGGCGACCCCTGGCGTGTAGACCATCGACAGGTCGTCCTGCGTCTTGACCGGCGTCTTCAGCCGGACCTCGATCTTCCCCCCGTCGTGAACCAAGAACGTGCGGTCGGCCGTCTCCAAGACCGTCACGTCCGGGACGCCCTGGACTCTCTTGACGATCCGCTCGCAATGCTCGGCGTCGCATGCGCTGACGACGATCTCGCGAGTGATGTCCCCCTGCCGAACCCCCAGATCCTTGATGTCGCCAATCAGGCCGTTCGCCTCGCCAATCGCCGAAGCCAAGTGCCCCAACATCCCCGGCCGATCCGGGTACCGAAGCCGCAACACAATGCTGTAGGAAGAAGTATGCCGTTTCATACCGCTCCAATGTATCGACGACCCCCGGCACCAGTCAACCCGCGCCCTTGGGGTGCGACCTGCACGCAGGTGCAGACTGCCAGCAACCTATCTCTACCCAGAAAAGCCACAAGGACCAGCAGTCCCGGGACTCTGTCGTATTCCCCACGCCACGTGGGCGACATGCAGAAGAAGACTCGCCCGCCATAGCCTCGGGCGAGGCAATCGTTGAGGCGGGGACCGAAAAGAGTCGAAAGCTACCCGGCCTGGACTCGAACCAGGAACGAGGGAACCAAAATCCCTTGTGTTACCATTACACCACCGGGTAGTGCCCGTCGTTTTCTGCAGTGCAGAAACGACAGTCAAAGTATACCAGCTTCGCGGCTGTCTGCAACGGACTTACGGCCATTGCGCCAAACCACACAATGCACCTGCAACGCCCAGCCCGCCCCCACCCGGCGGTGTTTTCCGAGCGCGTCGTCCGGCGATTGCACAAACTCGCCGCCGCCCTCCTCACTTCCCCGCGGTCTCCGCGGCCTTCTTCATTGCGTCCTGCAAGGTCACCGGCTTCCCGCCCAGCTTTTTGCTTAGGTCGGCTGCCTCCATGAAAGCGATGATTTCCAGCGTTTCTTCTTGACTCACCGGCGGCTTGCCTGTTTTGAAGAACTTGACAATCTCGATCAGCAGTGGTCGATACCCTTCGAACTCGCCGGTCGTGCCGTTCTTCCTGGTGCCTTGGATAGTGACGCCGAAGCCGTCCTGGTCCTCCTTGCCGACAAACGTTCCACGCCGGCCGTCCTTCCACTGGCCCACGACCGTGTTTTGCGACGTCCGCGTCACCGACTCGCAACCCGCGCCCATCACCGTAAACAGGCTTTCCACGCCGTGAATCCCGTACCAAAACAGGTCGGGATGGTGCGGCTCCAAACCCATCGGACTCCACGCCGTGCAACTGCGAACCTCGCCCAATGGCGACGTCCCCCCTCGAACCGCCTGAACGCCTTTGCCAAACCGCAACGCCGAGGACGAAAAGCACGGCACGTTCTTTTCCCTGGCCAGCCGGAAAATCTCCATCGCGTCCGAAAGCGATGCGGCCAGCGGCTTGTCGATGAACAGCGGTTTCTCGGCGGCGATCACCGGCCGAGCCTGCCTGAGGTGCGGCCGCCCATCAACGCTTTCCAGGAGCACCACATCCACTCGCTTGACCAACTCGTCAATCGAATCGACGATCTCCACACCCATCCCCCGCAGTGCCTCGGTGTTGGGCCTCGAAATTTTCTGGCTCAGCTCCACATCAGGGCTCCCGCCGGGATATGCCGCCACAACCCTTACGCCGGCCAACTCCTCCGGCGACTTCGGATCATTGAGCACCTTCGTAAACTCCGTGGCGTGCGAGGTATCGACGCCAATGATCCCCGCCCGAAGCGGCGTCTCATTCTCAGCGGCTGCCGCATCCGTCGACGTCACCGAACCCGTAGCAGCAAAAATGAGGAGACCTATCGCAGTGGAAAGCACCAAAGTACGCATGGGAGTCGCCTTTCAAGAGAACGTGGTCGCCCAGCAACAGCGATGGCCATCAGGGCGATGCGGTCGCTACGCGTGGTCGGATCGCCGAGAACAACGCCACCGCTCCAAATAAACCGGCTCGGAATCGGCGCAGTATAACGCGACTTCGTCGTACCGTCGATTCGGTACCCGAGCAAGTCGCCCGCCGTCACCCCGGGGGCATTTGCTGCCCGGGGCGACACGTATACGATACCAGTGGGCAAGGGGAGTCAAAATTGCGGAAAACCGGGGCGACGGCGATCAGCCCAAACCGCCCTGCCCCGCGACCCATCCGAGGCCGCGGAAATAGGAGCAACGCCATGAGAATTCGAACATATGCCATCACGGCTGCGCTGCTGGCCATCGCTTCCGTCGGCTACGCGCAGGCCTTCGACCCCATCGGTACGCCAATGTTTGGAACGCCCTATGGCGGCCTTGGCCTCTATCGCGGTTACTGGAAATCCACCACAGCCGGCGAGGGCTTCGGCCATGGCTTGGCTGACGTCATCAGTAGCCTCGGACAAGCCAACGTCGACCTTTCCACCGCCGCGATCAACTACAGCCAGGCACGACGCAACGAGATCCTGAACAACAAGCTGTGGACGCAGGTCTATTTCGAGATGCGCGACATCAATCGCCAGCATCGGGAGGCCGAGTACCGTCGCGCCCGCGGCAACCCCGAAGACGCCTTCCGCTACTCCGCTATCGGAAGGCCGAAACCACTGGGCAGCCAACTTGACCCCAACACCGGCGAAATCCGCTGGCCAATGCTGCTGACGCTCTATGATTTCGCCGCCCAACGCGCGAGACTGCAAAAGGCCTTCGCCGACCGCGCCTACCACGGCGTGATGGGCGTCGAGGACTACATGATCGTCCGTCAGCTCACCGGCGAAATGCTGGCCAGCCTCAGTGACCGCGTGGCCGACTTGCCGCCGCAACAGTACATGACCGCCAAGCGATTCCTCGAGAGCTTGGCCCATGCCGCCAGCCAGCCCGCCGGCTAACTCGTTTCACGCGGGACGGAGCGGAGGCGGATGCCGATTGGCTTCTGGGGCTAGAACACCAACCCGTTTCAGCCAGCCGCATCCCTCCGCCGTCTATTCTCTCCTCGCCAGTTTCCTGAGCGCCTCGATCCCCCGCTCAATCACCGCGTCACCCGCCGCGTAAGAAATGCGGAAGTGCGTATCATGGCGACTGAAGACGTTTCCCGGAATGACGAGCAACTGATACTTCTCGATCGCCTCGGTAACGAACTCCATGCCGGTGCCCCAAGGCAGTTTCGGGAATGCGTAGAACGCCCCGCCCGGCGCCACCAATTCGTAATAGCCCGCCAGTCCTTCCACGATCCGATCTCGCTTGCCGCGGTACGCGTCGATGTAGGGCTTGACGTCCATGTCCATCGCCGTCGCGGCCGCCCATTGCAGCGGATGCGGCGCGCACACGAAGCTGTACTGCTGCAACTTCAGCATCTCGCGAATAATCGCCGACGGCCCATGGGCGAATCCCAGCCGCCACCCCGGCATCCCGTACGTCTTGCTGAACCCATCCACCACCAGCGTCTGCGGGTTGTACTTCGCCGGCGAAACGAACGGCCGATCATAGCAGAACGCCCGATAAATCTCGTCGCTAATCAATACGACGTTCCGCCGCGCCGCCAACTCCGCAAGGCCTCGCACCACCTCCTCGCTGGCCACCATCCCGGTCGGGTTCCCCGGGCTGTTGAAAATGATCGCCTTCGTCCGCGGCGTGATCGCGTCCGAAAGCCGATTCAGGTCGATCTGGAAATCTGGGTAGGTGTCGACGTAAACGACCTTGCCGCCAATCACCGCCGACAGCGAGTCGTACATCACGAAGTTCGGATCGAAGACGATCACCTCGTCGCCCGGATTCACCAGAACCATGAGCGCCAGCATCAACCCGCCGCTCGTCCCGCAAGTGATAAACAGGTCCCGGTCGTCGTGGCCATATTCCTGCCGAACCTGCGAGCCAAGCTTCTCCCGCAACGGGCCAATGCCCTGCGTAAGCGAGTAGCCGTTCTTTCGGCCCTGAATCGCCTCGATTGCCGCCCGTTGCACCACTTCCGGCACATCGAAATCCGGCTGACCAATTGAAAGGTTGATCGGATCCTTGAGTTTCGCCCCAAGATCGAAAACCTTCCGAATCCCCGAGGCGTCGAACAACCGCGTACGGTCAGCAAGCCAATGTTCAGACATTATGATGCTCATGGATGGCCAAAGTGAGAGACGACAAAGCCGCCATTTTACACGAGCCGCCTGCCACGGTCGAGCGTTTCAGCGGCGCAGCAACTCAACCTGCGCTCGCGCCGCGTCGGGATGGACATCGGTGAGTATCGCCCACCGCGCCCCGCAATCAATGCAGATGGCAGTTCGGTCCGCAGCAGTGCGACGAACCACAGACGTCCCGAGCGGGACACGCCGACCCACCGCCCACGACATGACCCGAAGGTGCGCTCATCTGACGCTCTACCCGCGTCCGCCCACAACCAGGGCACGCCGGCTTTTCGTCCCCGCGAACCAGTTCCTCAAACTCCCGTCCGCAATCCAAACACGCATACTCGTAGATCGGCATCTCGCCAGTCCTCCAGGTTTCCCAGCCCATTATACTTCCCGCCCACAATTGCTAGAATACCACGGCCCTCCTCTCTCGCTCGGCCGCTTGCGGAAGAGGAGCCGGGGGCGACGGCGGCCGGACACTGAGACACAACATTTTCCGCGCATATCCAACAGGGGCAGCCTCGCCATGCTCCCTCCCCTCACCCGAGCGCAATCCCGCCACGTCGATCGCCTCGCCGTGGAGCAGTATGGCTTCCACGGCCTGGTGCTTATGGAAAACGCCGGCCGTGGAGTCGCCGATATCCTCTGCGGCCTTGGCATCGCTGGGCCGGTCGTTATCTGTTGCGGCAAAGGAAACAACGCCGGCGATGGTTTCGTGGTCGCACGCCATCTCGACCTCCGCGGCTACCAGCCCCGGGTCCTCCTTTGGGCCGTGCCCGACGAACTTACCGGCGATGCCGCCGCGAACTATCGCATCCTTGAGAAAACCGACGTCCCGATCCACATTTTCGGCGCGGCCCACGATCCCGAGCGGCTGAACAAGCTCCTTACCGGCGCGGCATGGATCGTCGACGCCCTTCTCGGCACCGGCGCCCGCGGTGAACCTCGGCCCCCCGTCGACGCCGTCATCGACCAACTCAACGCCGCCACTGTGCCCAAGCTGGCGATCGACCTGCCGAGCGGCCTCGACTGCGACACCGGCCGCCCTGCCCTGCACACGATCCGCGCTGCGGAAACCTGCACGTTCATGGCCCCAAAAATCGGTTTCTCCGTCCCTGGGGCCGCCGACTACCTCGGTCGCCTCCACGTCCTCGACATCGGCGTCCCCGCAAAACTCATTGAACAAGTGCGCTGACTCCGTCGCCCGGGGACTGTCCCGATTTTCGTGTCAGCGAAAATGGGACTGTCCCCCTTCACCCAACCCTTCACGCAACCTGCTAACCACCGCGTTGACAACCACCTCCGCCATGCAATACGAAGTCGAAGTAAAGTATCCCGTTACCGACCTCCAAACGCTGGAGAACCGCCTTCGCGATCTCGGCAGCGCGATCTCGCCTCCGCACTCCGAGATCGACGTCTATTTCGCCCATCCCGCCCGTGACTTCGCCAAAACGGACGAGGCCCTTCGGTTGCGTCGCAAAGGCGATCAGTTCTTCATCACCTACAAAGGCCCGAAGATCGACGCCACGACCAAAACTCGCCACGAGATCGAACTCCCCTTGCTCGCCGACGATCCCGGCTTTCGCTCCTGGTTCTCGCTCCTCGAAGCCCTCGGCTTTGCGGCCGTCGGCGAAGTCCGAAAGTCGCGCCGCAAAGTGAACATTCGCTGGCAGGACCGCACGGTCGAGGGCTCTCTCGACCAAGTCGAGCACGTCGGCGCTTACGTCGAACTCGAACTCATCGCCGACGCCGACGATGTGGAGCCAGCCCGCGCGTGCCTCCTCTCCCTAGCCAAACACCTCGGCCTTACCCAGACCGAGCGCCGCAGCTACCTCGAGCTTCTCCTGAACGCCTCGCGAAGCCACTGACCCGCCAGTTAGCCAAGCGGGCCATCGGCGGTTGCACTGCCGACTCCTGCCGATACGGCGGCGCCAACAGTGGCGCTGGCGCATCAGCGGCCGACAACAAGACTGCACTTTCGCCAACCTCCCCAATTTGCGATACTTTCCGCTAAGAGAATTAGCGGAGCCGCCATGTCCTCCAAGCCACCTGTGATCTTCTTCTCCGTCGGCGAGCCCAGCGGCGACCTGCACGGCGCGAATCTGATCCGCCAGTTGCGCCAACAGTGTCCCGACCTCCAGGCCGTGGGCTACGGCGGCCCCAAAATGGCCGAGGCTGGCTGCCATCTCCACGCCGATCTCACCGCCCTGGCCGTCATGTGGTTTGCCCGCGCGTTGGTGAACATCCACAAGTTCTGGGCGCTCATGCGTCGCGCCGACCGCTACTTCCGCGACCATCACCCCGACGCGGTCGTGCTGATCGATTACCCCGGCTTCAACTGGTGGATCGCCCGCCGCGCCAAGGCCCACGGCATCCCGGTCTTCTACTACTGCCCGCCCCAAATCTGGGCGTGGGCCCGCTGGCGGGTCAAGAAAATGCGACGCCTCGTGGACCACATCCTCTGCAGCCTGCCGTTCGAGGAGCCGTGGTTCCGCCGCCACGGCTGCAACGCCACCTTCGTCGGCCACCCCTTCTTCGACGAGGTCCGCCGCCACGCCTACGATGAAACCTTCATCGCCGAGCATCGTCGTCCGCTGGTGGCCATCCTCCCCGGCTCCCGCACCCAAGAGGTGACCAACAACCTCAGCACCTTCCTCAAGGCCGCAGCCATCATTCACCGCCGCGTCCCCAACGCCCGCTTCGCCATCGCCTCGTTCAAACCCCACCAAGCCGACATCGCCCGACGCATGGTCTCCTCGTCCGTCGTCCCGTCAGCCGGTCAAGACAAGTCGGGGACCGCCAACGCGACCAACGAAACCCACCTTCCCATCGAGGTCTGCATCGCCAAAACGCCCGAACTCATGCGCCTTGCCGACTGTGCCATGTCCGTTTCCGGCTCCGTTTCCCTGGAACTCCTCTACCACACCACGCCGACAGTAATCCTCTACCGCATCAGCCGCTTCGCCTTCTTCGTGCAGAAGTTCTTCCGCAAAGTAAAATACATAACCTTAGTCAACCTCCTCGCCACCGGCGGCCTGGACGACCAAAACTCCGAAGTCAAAGACCAGCCCGTTCCCCCTTTCAGCACCACTTCCGTTCCCTTTCCCGAGTATCTCACCTGCGAAGACAAATCCGCCGACATCGCCGCCCACGTCATCGACTGGCTCACCAATCCCGCCAGTCGTCAGGCCCGGATCGAAACGCTCACTGCACTGAAAAACCAAGTCGCCCATGGCGGCGCCTCCCGACGTGCCGCCGAGTACATCCTAACCGTTCTCGCGTCCCGACCCTCGCCGCCGAGCCCGCATCATCTCGCCAAACAGCCGTTGGCCGACCGGTAATCTCCCTTCCGTTTCCTTTTTCGCCCGATTCCAGCCATGCTCGGTGAACCCGCTCCCAGCCAAGCCGATCTGAACTTCGTGCTTTTCGGCATCCCTGTCCGCGTCCATCCGTACTTCTGGTTGGTCACTTTGTTCCTGGGCTACCGCCTGGGCGACGCTATCTCCGTGTTGATCTGGGTCGCCGTCGTCTTCGTCTCCGTTCTCGTCCACGAGGTCGGCCACGCGCTGGCGATGGAACGCTACGGCTTTCGCCCCTGGATCGTCTTGTACGGCCTTGGCGGCCTTACCTGTCGCGACCAACGCTACGGTTTTCACTCCAGCCGTTACGAGTCGTCCGGCGAAATCCTCATCTCGCTGGCTGGCCCCGCCGTCGGCTTCGGCCTTGCCGCCTTGCTGGTGCTGATCCTCATGGCGACAGGCCATCGCCACGCGCTCGACTTCGTGCGGCTCTGGGGCCTTATGCCAACCGTCACTCTCGACAACCTACGTCTCCAGCAAGTCTGCAACGCGTTTTTCTACGTCAGCATCCTCTGGGGATTGGTCAATCTTCTGCCGGTCTACCCTCTCGACGGCGGCCAAGTCGCCCGCGAAATCCTGCTCGCCTTGAATCCGCGCGGCGGCATTCGTCAGTCGCTTTGGTTGTCCTTCTTCGTCGCCGCCGGCATGGCGATCTACGGCATCACGCAGTGGCGCAGCGCTTACGCCGCGATCTTCTTCGGCTACCTCGCCTACTCCAGTTACCAAACGCTGCAGATCTACAGCAGCCGCGGCCGTTGGTACTGAGCGCGCTATCGCAAGCAAGAACACTCGCCAGAGAGTTCTCGGCCTTCTCGTCATCTCGATCACAGCGAAGAGTCCGTCGCCGATCACGGTTCAACTTCGCTTCGTCGCGATCCTCTTCGTCGACGGTGTCCTCTCGTCTCACGAACGCAAACACTTCTTCTTGTCTTCCAATCTTTCACAGAAACTGGCACTTTCTTCTTGATCTCCCCTTGCACGATTCCGCAAGATCGCTACAACATAGCGACATTGGGCTTCTTCGTTCGCGACTCCGGTGGTCGGAAGCTTCGCTCTGAAGCCCCCCAAAGAAACTTTTGACGGAGAAATTACTGTGGCCAAGAAGAAGGTTGCCAAGAAGGCGCCCGCAAAGAAGGTCGCGACCAAGAAGGTTGCCGCGAAGAAAGTCGCGAAGAAGGCTCCCGCAGCAAAGAAGGTCGCCAAGAAGGCCCCGGCCAAGAAGGCTGGCAAGAAGGCTTGCTGCTGCTGCAAGTAGTGTCTTCGATACCACGGGAAAAGGGCCGTCGCGAGATCATTCTCGACGGCCCTTACTCATTTCTTGGCCTCGCCGCCGACCACCAGCGGACTCCTCGCGGTGTACAGCCGGTATCGCTGCAACTCCTCGCAGGACGCGTCGCTAAAGTCGATCCGCGGTATCGCGTGGTACCGGTCGGCCCTCGGTACCGCCACGACGTCCCCAGCTTCGATCCGCTCCTGCCGATCCGCCTTTAAGGGCCGAATTCTGTCCGACTTGAGCTCCGCCCGCAGTGGCCCCTCCAGGTAAAACGCCAGCGACGCCAATCGCTGCTCCGCCAACCACAACCGCGGCGGCAACCTTCCCTCGCGGTTGAAGTGTGCGGCCAGCTCCCGCGCGGAAAAACACTCCGCCACCGGCGGCAAGACCATCGTCATTGCCACCAAGAACTGCAACGCTAACGACAGCGCCGCCCCGGCCACCGTCACCTCGCGCCAGAACGTAGTCCGAGTGATCGTCGGCTGGGTCAAATGCAGCGCGGCCCCGCCGCCATCTGCCTTGCGTGCCATATGCCAGGAAACAAGCGGCCCGGGCGCCAGCACCGCCGCCACGCCCGTCGCCACCCACACCTGCCACGAAAACGGCACGCCAAACAGCCGTTGCACCACTGCCACCGTTACCGGCAGCAAGATCGGTCCGCTCCAGCACGATCCAACGAACGTCCTCGCGAACGCCCTCCGCGCCGGTTCGCTCAGCCGACCCTCGACCATCCTTGTCCAGGCGAACGCCGCCAGAATCGCCAGCGGCGGAAAAGCCGGCCACACATACGTCGCCAACTTCGACCTCGCCAGTGTCATCACCACCGGCCAACCAATCCCCCAGCACCAAAGCAAGAGGAGAGGGGAGAGTGGAGAAGTGAGAGTGACCTTTTTCCCTCTCATCTTTCCCCAAACCCCTGGCAAATATCCAATCCATGGCAGCCCGCCGCCCAGCAGGATCGGCACGTAGTACCACCACGGTTGATTCGCATGCGGCTGCGTAGCCGTCGCGAAGCCCAGCAAGTGCCTGTTGACGAAAAAGTAATCGAGGTAGCCCGGATGTCGCCGTTCCATCGCCAGATACCACGGCGCCGCCACCATTGCTGCCAACAGCAACACTCCCAAGCCGCGAACCAATACCCGCCAATCGATGCGCCGCGTCACAATCAACCAGCCGCCATAGGCCACTCCGACGACGGCCGCCCCCTCCAGGCCCTTTGCCAAGAGCGAGAGCCCGATGAAAAACCCCGCGCCAAGAATGCAGCCAGCCACAGCTCGCCAGTTCGCTGCCCGATGCGATTCCCACAACAGCAGCACGCTGAGATTAATCCACGGCACCAGTGCCACATCGTGCGATGCCGCCTGTGCCAGCGCGGTCGGCAGAATCGTGGTCGCGTAGAAGGTCCCCCCGATCAATCCCGCCCTGCGTCCAATCATCCGCGTGGCAAGCAAACCGGTCGTCACCGCGCCGAGCAATCCAAACATCAGCCCCGGCAGCCGCACCGCGGCCTCGCTCATCCCAAACACTCGAAGCGATGCCGCCTGCGCCCAGAAATACAGCACCGGCTTGTCGAAGAATGGCTTGCCAAGAAACCGTGGCGTCACCCAGTCGCCCGTCTCCGCCATCTCTCGGGCGATCTCCGCGTGCAACCCCTCATCGGGATCGAGCAGCGGGAAGCCAATCCCAAGCGGCAGCACAAAGATGACAAGAGCCACCGCCACTGCCAGTGCAACCAGCAGCGGAGAAAACGAATCGCCAAGCCGCAAGTCAGCCTGCCGGACGTCGGATTCCATTCAATCCCTGGGGCTACGGCAACTCCTTGATCCGCACGTTACGGAACGCCACCGGGTCCTTTTCATGACCGAGCAACCCAATGTACCCCTTCACATTGTGCAGCCCCGGATGCTCGCGACCGTCGATCGTCTTGTTGATTGGGCTCAAGTCCAAGTCGGTAATCACTGTCCCGTTCAGCGTCACCTTGATATGGCTCCCATCCGCAACGATTTCCTCGCAGTTCCACTCGCCCGTCGGTTTCAGGAAACCTCGCTTCGCCGCCGCAACCCCGTAGACAGAACCGTGAAACTGATACTCATGCAAGCCTTTGTAGCTTGGGTGCGGATCATCGAGCACCTGGATCTCCATGCCGTGATAGGCCGCATCAAGATTCATCGGCGTTCGAATCCCAATGCCGTTGTTTCCCGCCGGCGGCAGTCGGAACTCGAACCGCAACACGAAATTGGCATACTGCTTCTTCGTGTAGAGGTTCATCCCATGGCACACCAGCACGCCGTTCTCCACCTTGTAGTTCTTCACGTCGCCCTGCCAACCATCGAGCGTCCGTCCGTCGAAGAGCTTCACGAACCCCTTCTCAGCCTCCTGAGCGAAATCCTTCCCAGCCGGCTTCTCGCCAGCTTGCACCACTCCGGTGACGACCGCTGCGGCAACAACCACCATCCAAGTCAAACGCATCGATCCACTCCTCCAAAGAACGGACTATCAGACGGTCCCCCATCCTATCGTCTGCCACGGCCAATGTAAACGGCGACGCCGCCATTAGTGGTGGCGTCAAGAGACCTTCAACCGGCGGACGCCGTCGCGGCGGCAGTTGCGCCAAACCGCCAAGCTACGCGCACGCTCACCCCGCCACGAACGCCTTCTCCAAGCTCAGCGCATACGGCGGCAACCATCCCGACGTGTTTCCCAACGGCAATACCGACGCGTCCAGCCGGATGCCCAACACGTCCGTCATAAATGCCCGGCGACGCTCAATCCTGCTCCAGCACTCCGGCCAGCCCTCGGCCAACCGCTGTCGCAGCGCTTCGTCCGCCAGCACGATCCCATCCTCTGCGTTGGAATAGCAGAACGGCCCGCGCGAGACCGGGATCACGTCCATCTGGATTGCCATTGCCGAGCGGAGCTTCGTCTGGCTGCCAGGCGCGAACGGTGAGTGCGTCCACTCATCAAGGTGCAGGTAGTGCCCCGGATTGAGCGCGAAATCGAACAGTTGCGAGTCCCGCTGCGCCTCGACGGCGTCGAACACTTCCCCGGCTGTCGCTCCGACGCGCACGGCCCCGTACCACGCCGCCACGACGCTGAAATAGTTCGCCGCAAAGCGAGGATAGAAATCCTTCAACTCGCTGGGCAAGTCCTCGGGCCCCGCCGCAATGCACCCCGCCCGACTCGTCAGCGCCCCGGTGACGCCCACGCACACCGTAAACACGTCCCCGAGCGCCGCCCGCCGCCCCGATGGGCTGGCCAGTCCCCGCCGCGCCTTCTCTCCAAACCCGATCATCCGATGGCAACTCAACGTCAGTCCCCGCGTGTCCATGAGACGCTCAAGCTCATCCTCCGCCACGCCCGGCCGCATGGCGCGCAGCACCGCCAACACGCCTTCCGACGTCACCGTCGCGGCAAACTCGAACTGCGCGATTTGCTCCGGCTCGTTCGTGATCCGCAATCCATCATCCGGATCCGCAAAGATGCCCACCGCGTTCGTCACCCGCTCGTGATCGCCGCACAGATCGCGAAGCACATCGACCAGATAGGCAGGCAGGTCGATCGCCAGTGGGCACTGGCCGGTCGCTGATTCTCCCTCAGTCGCCACAAGCCGGCTCTGGTAACACTTCCAGCCGACGCAGCCCACGCGGGTTCCTCGCTTAACGCCAAACTCCGCAAGAATCTTCCGCAGAGGGCGAGACTTCTTCCGCGTCTGCCCCATCAAGCTGAACTCCTGGAACAACTCCACCCGCAGCCCAAGATCAGCCTCGGGCAAATACCCCATGTTCTCGTTGCCCACCAACAGCAACCGATTCCCCTCGCGATCCAGCAGCAGCAGCGCCTCTTCAAATCGTGGATCGAGTCCCGTCAGATACGCCAAATTCGCAAAATGCTCCCGGTCCGCATACACTGCCAGCACGTCGAGCGACGCCGCGCGCATCCGGCCGACCGCCGCCTCGATGCGGCTGCGAAAAACCGCCTCCGGAATCGTCGGACAATGCTCCGCTCCGCCAAATGCCGGCAACGTAACCGTTTCCACACGCGTCATCGTCTATCTCCTCAGAAGCTGTAAATGTGCAAAGCGTCGCGGATCGTGACTTCCTTTGTGACAACCCGCGGTTCTTTCTCCGGACCCTCGAACACCAAATGTTGCTTTTTTGCCTGAATCGGTAGCGATGGCTTATACGGCTTGCAGCGCGGAATCGCCGCCACCGCTCGCTTCGCACCTTCGTAAAGCGCCTCACGCGTCTCAGCAAACGGATAAAGCACCGCTGCCTCGCGAGCAATCCATCGCTTGACGGCGACCGTCACGCATGATTCGCCAAAGAACTTCCGCGACTCGCGGCACGTCGCCTCGTCACCGCTCACCATGATCGTCGGGACGCCGAAATGCCCGGCATAAATCGCCACCTGGGCCAGCTCCCCCGACTCCACGCCGTTATACCAGTACCGATTCTCACGGACGGAATCTTGCGTGTGATTGAGCACCCCATCGCGCGTCCCCATCATCGAATGCGCCGCCAACTGCACCACTCCCGCAAAGCTCCCATCCAAGCCCTCAATCGGATTCGGCCTCGGCAGCCCCGTAATGTATTTCGCGCCCGGCGGCATCAAATGCGGCACAATCGCCTGCGCCCCGTGCCCGTCCAGGACCAAAATCTCGCCCGCCCCCGCGTCATGCAATCCCCGCACCACTGCGGTCAGATCGCCCATGAAGTACTCCATTGCCTTCTGGCCCAGCGGCGTTTCTTTCGACTTGTTGTCGCGAGCCTGCGCCCACGAATACACCCCGCTAGCCCCCTCCAAATCCGTGACGATGTAAATCTTGGGTCCAGCCGCCTGCGCCTCTGCTCCCCAAGCCAGCAGACAGCCGACGAGCATTGCCCTGAAGAACCCGCCCCTGGTACACATGACTAAACTCCCGAGAAATACCACGCTTTGTCGCCCGCAGCGGCAGAGCACCATCATGCACTCCACCACAAGCGTTGTCCAGGCCGCAGCCTGTTTCCCCGCGATCAAACCAGTTGTCGCTTCCCGGCTCCAGAGGGGGCGCAGGCTCAGCTTGACGCCCATCGACACCCTGTCTACGATACCGTGTGTCCGGGGTCTGCCCCAATCTTCGTCTCCGTCAAACTGAGGCGATCCACTTCGACGCGGCACGTTCGCTGCCAGCACAGGAGCCCTCTATGGACGTCGCCAAAGTCGCTATCATCGGGTTCGGTACGGTCGGAGCCGGTGTCGCCCGAATACTCCTTGAACGCGGCGACCGGCTCGCCCGACATGCCGGCAAGCGTCTGCAGCTCGTTCGCGTCGTCGACGCCGACCTGAAACGCCCCCGCACGCTCCTTCTGCCCCCGGGCATGCTTACCTCGGACGTGGCCAGCGTGATCAACGACCCGGAAATCACCGTCGCCATCGAATTGATCGGCGGCACCGAGCCCGCGCGATCCATCGTCCTCAAGCTGTTGGAAAGCGGCAAGGACGTCGTCACGGCCAACAAAGCCCTGCTGGCCGAGCATGGGCCCGAACTATTCGCCGCTGCTCGTCGCGCCGGTCGCTCCATCGCCTTCGAAGCCGCCGTCGGCGGTGGCATTCCCATCATCGCCGCCATCACCCAGTGCCTGGCCGCCAATCAGATCCAATCCGTCCATGGCATCCTTAACAGCACGAGCAACTTCATCCTCAGCCAGATGGAGGAGAGCGATTGCGAGTACTCTGCCGCGCTGGCCGAAGCCCAGCAGCGCGGCTACGCGGAAGCCAACCCCACCCTCGACGTCCACGGAACTGACGCCGCCCAAAAACTCGCCATCCTCGCTCACCTGGCCTTCGGCGCCCGCATCAATTGGCGCGACATTCCGCGCACCGGCATTGACCTGGTCGACGTCGCCGATATCCACTATGCCAAAGAACTCGGCTACAGCATCAAGCTCTTGGCTGTCGCCGAACTCGTGCCCGAGGGCCTCGAACTCCACGTCTCCCCTACCCTCGTTCGCCACGGCACGCCGCTGGCCGAAGTTCGCGGCGCCTACAACGCCATCCGCGTGGTGGGCGACGCCGTCGGACGCCTTTTCTTCCACGGCCTCGGCGCCGGCCAAATGCCCACCGCGTCCGCCGTCATCGCCGATCTCATCGACACCGTCGTCGGCCGCTGGGCAATCACCTTCCGTATCTTGAACCTCTGGTCGACCGATGGTGAGCCGCCCATTCACCTACGCAGTCGTGCCGAAGCCCCCGGCCGTTTCTACCTCCGGCTCAACGTCGATGACCGCCCTGGCGTCATGTCCGAGATCAGCGGCATCCTCAGCCGCCACGGCATCTCGATGGCCTCCGTCATTCTTCACGAGACAGAAGACGACTCCTCGACGGTCGTCCCGCTCATGATCATGACCCACACGGTCCCTGAAGGCGACATGGCCGAGGCCATGAAGTCCGTCAACCAACTCGCCGGTGTCTACCCCGGCACCGTCCGCATGCGAGTGCGAGATTAAGCGGCTCTAGTTCTGGCGCAGCTCGCCGAGGCCCTCGCTGCCCACTACCCTGCTCAACTTCCGCCCTGTGCTGCTCAGCGGATAGTCCTCCAGTTCCTCCGGCCGCACCCACCGCCGCTCGATGGGCGCAGCCTCGTTCTCGCGTCCACTCGCACCTAGAGCGGGCCGAGCGAAGCGAGCCTCGCTATTCGCCCTGCCGTATCCAAGAGACTCCGCCTCATAGCATTCCAGCGTGATCCGAAACCGCGTCACCGCATGTCTCAGCGTGTGAAGCCGCTCGCCCACCGTGACCCGCACGCCCGTCATTGTCAGAACGTTTTCCGCCAGCTCCTCCGCAACCCTCGCCGGACTCTCTGCCGAGATCGCGAATCGCGGAAAGTCCCACAGCCCCGCCCAGCGACGTCCCTCTGGCCATCGAATCAAAAGCACCTTGCCTCGCCGTCGCACCACCACGGCCGCCTCGCGAACCTCCTCGATGCGTTGCCTCGCTTTCGCCCGCGGAATTTCCCCCTGTCGCCCGTCGCGGTTCGCCCGACAATCCCGTGCCACCGGGCAATCTTCGCACCGCGGTCCCCGCGCCCAACACACTTCGCTCCCCAAATCCATCAACGCCTGATTCAGCCTCCCTGTCCCTCGCCGCGGCAACACCGCTTCCGCCGCTGCCCAGAATAGCCGTTGCCCCTCGGTCGATTGCACGTCGCCGTCGAAGCCTAATAGCCGGCTCCAAAGCCGCAACGTGTTCGCCTCCAGAATCGGCTGCCTGGCATCGAAAGCGATCGACAGCACCGCCCCCGCCGTATAGCGTCCGATTCCCGGCAGCCGCCGCACCGCCTCGAAGTCCGATGGAAAACTTCCCCCGTGCTCGGCCACGATGACGCCGGCCGCGCGATGAAGCTGCCGCGCCCGCCGATAGTACCCCAATCCTTCCCACAGCCGCAGCACCTTCTCCTCGTCCGCGGCCGCCAACGCCTCAATCGTCGGAAACGCCCGCAGAAATCGGTCGTAGTATCCCACGACCGTCTCCACCTGCGTCTGCTGGAGCATGATCTCGCTGACCCAGACCGCGTACGGCTCCCTCGACCGTCGCCACGGCAGCGGCCGCTCGTTCCGCGCATACCACGCCAGCAATCGCCGCCGAAACCCCCGAAACCATCCCGCGTCGGGAAGCGTCATCTGTCGTGCCGATGTCATTCGCCCAATCACGTGCTGCCGACTCCCCATCGAACTGTCCCGTGACTGCCGCCGTGAGAAACCAGTGCCGTCAGCCCCGCCGCAGGATCTTCTCGCAGGCCTCGCAAACCATCGCCACCGAAATACTCTCCATGTACACCGCCGGAGCCGTCCGCCGTTGCCTCGCCGAACCCTCGAAAAACATTTGCTGTAGCGCGATGTGTTGCGCCCCGTACGGCCCATGCCTCGCCGCCGGCCATGGACCGTAGAGCCCCACGCACGGCGTGCCAACCGCCGCCGCTAAATGGAGCGGACCGGTGTCCGCCCCTACGAACAGTCGTGCTCGGCGGCTCAGCGCGCCCAACTCCCCGAGCGACGTCGGCCTTGCCACCTGCGCCGTCGAGCCGCCCAAGGCAACAATCTCTTCCGCCAACGCCCGTTCCGATTGTCCCGCCCACACCACGAGCGTCGGCATCCGGCGACGTTCGCCAAGATGCCGCGCCACGGCCCCATACCGCTCCGCGGGCCACATCTTCGACGGCCACCCCGCGCCCGGATTGATGATCGCAAATCCCCCCTCCATTCCCGCCTGGCGAATCATCTCCTCCGCGCTTCGCGCGTCCTGTTCCTCTTCTGGCACCTGGAATCGCACCGCAGGCGAACGAACCCCCAGCGGCCGGAGTAGTTCCAAGTATCGATCGACCACGTGCGTCGACTTCGGATCGACGCGTTCGTTGTTGAGCCACCTGCTCAACTCCCGACCCCCCGGCTTCCCAAAGCCGATCCGCCGCCGTGCGCCCGAAAGCCACGCCACCATGGCTGACTTTGTCAGGCTCTGCACGTCAATCGTCACATCGAATCGAAAATCTCGCAATCGCCGCCGCAATCGTCGCACCTCGCCCGGCGACTTAAGCCACCCCCGGCGCAATACGATCAACTCATCCAACGCCTCATGCCCCCGCAGCAGCGAGCCCGCCCGCTCCTCCACCGCCCACGCCAACAGCCCCTCGGGGAACCGTTCCCTCAGCGCGCACGCCACCGGCATCGTCTGGATCGCGTCCCCAATCGCGCTCAGCCGGACAATCAGAATTCGCGGCCATTTTCCGTCCACGTTCATTCGCCGCATTATAGCCCCAACGCAGATTGCCCAATAGCCGCCGCTTCATGCGTGTCGTAAAATAGAATATTCCATGTCTTCCCTGCGACGTCCATCATCGAGTGCCGCCCCGTTGCCAATGACGTTGGCCGAAGTCACCGCGCGCGGCTGGGACGCCGTCGATGTTGTCTTCGTTACCGGCGACGCATACGTCGACCACCCCAGCTTCGCCATGGCCCTGCTTGGCCGAGTCCTCGAAGCCGAAGGCTTTCGCGTCGCTATCCTCAGCCAGCCCGACTGGCACTCCTGCGACCCCTGGCGCACATTCGGCCGCCCCCGGCTCTGCTTTGCCATCAGCGCCGGCAACATGGACTCGATGCTGAACAACTACACGGCCGCGCGAAAGGTCCGCAACGACGACGCCTATAGCCCCGGCGGACAGGCCGGCCGCCGCCCGGATCGTGCCACCCTCGCCTACTGCCAGCGGGCGCGCGAGGCCTACCGCGGTGTCCCGATCATCGCCGGCGGCGTCGAAGCAAGCCTCCGCCGCTTGGCCCATTACGACTACTGGAGCGACAAGGTTCGCCGTTCCATCCTGCTCGACGCCAAGCCCGATCTGCTCGTCTTCGGCATGGGCGAACGCCCCCTTGTCGAGATCGTCCGCCGCTTGGCCGCCGGCGAATCCCTTCGCCAGCTCCGCAATATCCGTGGCGCCGCCTACCGTCTCGGCGCCAGCGAAACGCAGGGGGCAAGGGAGAAGGCGGACGCGCTCGATGCCGTTTCTCCACCTTCACCCCTCGGCCTTTCCCCTTCGCTCTCCGACTCGGTCCTCCTGCCAAGCTACGAGTCCGTCTCCACCGACCGCGCTGCCTTCGCGAAGATGACGCGGATCATCCACGAAGAGACCAACCCCGATAGCGCCCGGCGGCTCGTTCAATTTCACGGTCGCGAAGCGGTCGTCGTCAACCCGCCGGCCCTGCCGCTCGACGAGCAAGAGATCGACCGCATCTACGGGCTGCCATTCACCCGCCAGCCGCACCCGAGCTACGGTCGCCAGCGCATCCCGGCCTTCGAGGTTGTCAAAGACTCCATCCAAATCATGCGAGGCTGCTTCGGTGGCTGCGCCTTCTGCTCCATCACCCTCCATGAAGGCCGAGTCATTCAAAGTCGCAGTCAGACGTCCGTCCTCGACGAGATCCATCGCATCGCCCAACAGCCCGGCTTCTCAGGCTTTATCAGCGACCTCGGCGGCCCGACTGCCAACATGTACCGGATGGGCTGCACCGACCCGCAACGCCGCGCCAAGTGCCGCCGCTTAAGCTGCCTTTGGCCTGCCATCTGCCCTCGCCTCGCCACCGATCACGCCCCGCTGTTGCAACTCCTCGAAGCGGCCCGCCAACAACCCGGCGTCCGCCAAGCGCTCGTGGCCTCCGGCATCCGTATGGACCTCGCAATTCGCTGCCCCGCCTACATCCGCGACATCGCCCGCCATCACACCGGCGGTCTCTTGAAGGTCGCCCCCGAGCACTGCCATGCCGAGGTCCTTCGGCGGATGCACAAGCCGGGCATCGACCAGTTCGAAGCGTTCACCAAGCAGTTCCACGACGAGTCGGCGGCAGCCGGAAAGCGGCAATTCCTCGTCCCCTATTTCATCGCCGGCCACCCTGGCTGCGACTTGCTCGCGATGATCGACTTGGCGCTCTATCTGAAACGGCACGGCTTGAAGCCTGACAAAGTTCAAGACTTCATCCCCGCCCCGATGGACATTGCCACCTGCATGTACCACACCGGCCTCGACCCGATGACCGGCGAGCCGGTGTACGTCGCTCGTGGCGCGCGAGAGCGCCGGCTGCAGCGTGCCCTCCTGCAATACTTCAAGCCCGAGAACTACGCCGACGTCCGCGCCGCCTTGGAAGAAGCCGGTCGCCCCGACCTCATCGGCGATGGCCACCACTGCCTTATCCCTTCTCGCCCCCCACGAACTGCCCCCCGATCCGCGACCGCGCGAACATCGCGTCGCGGCCCCGACACGCCGTCCGCCGGTTACCGCCCCCACCGAAAGACCGCCAAGCGACGACACTATTGACCGTTGCGTGGCCAATGAACCAAGGCCGACCAATGGAAGGCCGAAAAATAGACCAAGCCGGTTGACTCATCGGCTCAACATCCAAGCAAACATCAATAAGCGATGCCTGACGACGGATACGCACTCCTCGACTTCGGCGACGGCCGCCGCCTCGAACGGTTCGGCCGATTCGTCCTTGATCGTCCCAGCCCCGCTGCCGAAACGTTCGATCGCGAGAACAAAGCCCTTTGGTCCAGCACCGATGCTCGCTTTGAAGGCCGCGACCAGGAGAAAGGCCAATGGACCCTCGCCCGCCCGCTCCCCGATCATTGGACACTCGCCGACGGTCCACTCCGCTTCGAGCTCAAGCGAACCGAATTTGGCCATGTCGGCCTCTTCCCCGAGCAATCCGAAAACTGGAAGTGGCTCCTCTCCCTTCCTTCCATCTTTAGAAAAGGGGCCGTCGGTGAGGGCGAATCGCCGGCCGACCATCGCCCAAAAGTCCTCAACCTTTTCGCCTACACTGGCGGCAGCTCGCTGGCCGCCGCCGCTGCCGGCGCGGAAGTTGTCCACGTCGACGCCGCCAAGAACATCCTCGCCTGGGCTCGCCGCAACGCCGAACTCTCCGGCTTGGCCCAAGCCCCGATCCGTTGGATTGCGGAGGACGCCCTCAAGTTCGCCAAGCGGGAACTCCGACGCGGCAACCGCTACGATGCCGTTATCCTCGACCCGCCCAGCTATGGCCACGGCCCTCACGGCGAGGTCTGGCGGCTCTCCAAACACCTCCCGCGCCTGCTTTCCCTCTGCGCTGAGTTGACCGCCGATCGCCTGCAGTTCATCCTGCTGACGTGCCACACCCCTGGCTTCGACACCGCCACCCTCCGCGACATGTTGCGCGATGCGATTGGACCCGCCGGGCAAATCTCAGCGCGGCAGCTCTCCCTTCGCTCCGTCTCCGGTCGCGAACTGCCCAGCGGCGCCGTGGCGCGATGGGAGAAACGCGACGACACGACCCAACGACCATAGCTCCCGGAAAACAACGCCCGGACTCGTGCGATTCAACACCATGCCCATCATCACTAGTTTCCAAAACCCCCACGTCAAGAACGCTGTCCGACTTCGCGACGGCCGCCAACGCGAGAAGCAGGGCCGCATCCTTATCGATGGCTCTCGCGAAATCTCTCGCGCTATCGCCGCCGGCGTGAGACTGGTCGAAGCCTTCGTCTGTGAGCCGCTCTGTCGAAGCGAGCAGTCCCGGCGTCTGCTGTCCTCGCTGCCCGAAACCACCGCCGAGCTGCTCGAGGTCACTGAACCCGTCTTCGAGAAACTAGCGTTTGGCCAGCGAACCGAAGGCGTCCTTGCCGTCGCCGAAACCCCTCGCCCCACGCTCGAATCCCTCGCCCCCAAGCTAACGGGCAAGTCTCCGCTCATTGCCGTCCTCGAAGCCGTCGAAAAGCCCGGCAACCTCGGCGCCGTCCTCCGCACCGCCGACGCCGCCGGCCTCTCGGCCGTCATCCTGGCCGACCTCCGCACCGATCTCTACAATCCGAACGCCATCCGCGCGAGCCTTGGCACAATCTTCACGGTCCCGGTGTGCGAGGCCACAAGCAGCGACGTGCTCGACTGGCTCCGCGAGCACAACTTTTCCATTGCTGCCGCCCGCGTCGATGGCGCGGTCCCCTACACTTCGGTCGATTACCGCCACCCCACCGCCATCGTTCTCGGCAGCGAGGCCACCGGGCTCTCTTCCATCTGGACCGGTCCCAGTATCACCGCCGTTCGCCTCCCGATGCTCGGCATCGCCGACAGCCTCAACGTCTCCGTAACCGGCGCCGTCCTCTTCTACGAAGCCCTCCGCCAGCGCACTGCATAGCCTCAAATCACGGAAGTCGTCCCGCCCTTTTTGTGCCTCTCGGCGTCCTTCACGCCGGTGGTGTTAGTCGCTCCTTCCAAGCCCAAAGCCCCAACGCCGGCTTGCTGACATAGTACACCCGCTCACCATCGCCCAGCACGTTCCACCCGTCCCGAAGCGCCCGCGGATCGTAGCGACGCATCATGGCCTTCAGATCGCCGTACTGGTAGCCCACCGACTCCACCTCCTCACGGCTGAGCTTCCCCGGGCAGTACGTCACCGTAAAACGTCCCTCCGGCGAGCCGTGGATCAGATGAGCGGCTGCCGAAAGATTCTTGCGAAGATCTTCCTCCTGCGCCACCAGCCGCATGACCTCCGGCGACCTCCGGTATCCATATTTCCGAATCAGTCGGTCAATTTCCCGATCCTCGCCAAACGTCCCAACGCCCGGTGCAAGCACTACCAACTCCCCGCCATCCGCCATCGCCATCCGCGTCCGGTAAATCGCCTTATTGCCCAGCCAAGTGCTTTGGAACTCCTCTGGGTCGAGATATGCGACTACCTTCGTCAGCGGCTCATCAACCGCCGTGAAGTTGACCTCCACCGAAAGTGCCGCCGCCCGCTGGAAGCACTCCACATCGTCGCCGATGAACAGCCCTCGCACCGCCAGGGTCCCGTCCGCCCGTGCCCCGACCACCGTCAGCACGAAAACCACCGGCAGTCGTCCCCACAGCCGCTCCTGCGCGTAGTTGAAAATCCGCCGCAACGGCGTATCCGCCCGCCCCATCATCCGCTCCATTCCGTACGCCGCGCCGATGAAGTGGCTCTCGTTGATCCCGTCCTGACCGCCCGCGCCCACCATCAGATTCTTGTTGTAGCCGGCCATGCCGACCACTTCATGCGGCACGACCTGCCCAATGGAAAGCACCAGATCGTGCCCCCCTTCCCACACCAGCCGGCTCATTTGCACGGGCCACGCCTTCCGCCAAATCCCCTCGGTCGCCTCGGCCACGAACTCGACCGGCACCTCGCCGATCGTCGCCACCCCGTGCCGCCAATCATGCACCCGAAACAGCCGCTTCGGTACGGCCGGAAACATCCGCTCCAGTTGCTCCGCCGACATCGGCACGTGCGTCCCCAATGTCGGCATGATGTCCGTCAGTCGCTCGCCGAAGTAGTCGTAGGCGATGCAGGTCAGCGGTCCTGCCATGCTGTTCGCCCGCGTCAAATCCGGCGGCAGCGCCAGCACCCGCTGCCGCGGCCCCAACTTGTTAAGCGACTCAACCATCGCCCCACGAAGGTCCTCGGAACTCAAATCCGTCGTCGGCGAGCCTTCAGCGTAATACAGCGTCATTCTGCGATCCGTGTGTAAACAACGACTCTACCCAACCTACCGCGCCCCATCGCCAGCCGCCACCCGCTGCTTCCGTAGTCCCCTTTTTAGGCGGCGTCCGTCTTGCTGGAAAATCGCCTAAACCGTTGGCCTCCCGTTTAGCTTCCCGATCCACTCCCCCCCTCGCTGAGGTCGGGGTATAATGAAACTGATCGCTCCCAATGCAACACCAAGAAATCATCGACTGGCTCCGCGAATCCGCGCCTATCCGCCTCGACGACCTCTGGCGTCTGGCCGACCAGACCCGTCAACAATACGTCGGCGGCGAGGTCCACCTCCGTGGCCTCATCGAGCTTTCCAACTACTGTGTTCGCCTCTGCGGCTATTGCGGCCTCCGCGCCGGCAACGCCGCGCTCCGTCGTTACCGCATGACCGACGAGGAGGTCATGGCCAGCGTCCGCAGCGCAGTGGGCTATGGTTATGGGACGGTCGTGCTCCAGTCCGGCGAAGACCCACAACTCACCGGCCCGCGAATTTCCGATCTCGTCCGCCGCATCAAGCGTGAAACCCCCTTGGCGGTAACCCTAAGTCTTGGCGAACGAACCTACGAGGAACTGGCATCCTGGCGTGAAGCGGGCGCCGATCGCTACCTCCTTCGCTTCGAGACCTCCAACCGCCGCCTCTACGACCAAATCCACCCGCCGCGCCCCGCCTCGGGATCCAACGCCGAACGCTCCCGCTTCGCGATCCTCGAAGAGCTTCGTCGCCTCGGCTACGAAGTCGGCAGCGGCGTCATGATCGGCATCCCGGGTCAGACCTACGACGACCTGGCCAACGACATCGAGTTGTTCGCCCGCCTCGACCTCGACATGATCGGCGTCGGTCCCTACTTGCGTCACCCCGACACCCCTTTGGCCGACCGCAACGCGTGGTGTGACGCCCCCGGTGGCCAGCAAGTGCCGGCCGACGAGACGACGACGTACAAAGTTATCGCCCTGGCCCGGCTCGTCTGCCCCCGCGCCAACATCCCGGCCACTACGGCCCTGGCGACGCTCAACCGCGCCGCCGGCCGCGAGCTGGGCCTCGAACGCGGCGCAAACGTCGTGATGCCCAACCTCACGCCCCAGAAATACCGCGCCCTTTACGAGATCTATCCCGACAAGGCCTGCATCGCCGAAACCGGTGAGGCCTGCCATCACTGCCTCACCGGCCGCATCCGATCCCTCGGCCGCCAAATTGCCCGTGGCCGCGGCGATTCCCCAAATCACAAAGCCCGTTCAACACCCGACAACACGTCGGTTCAATAGCCTCGCGGCCGACGCATGCCGGCCACACGTGGGAGTACCTCGATGTCGTTCGCAATTGACAGCGCAAAACTTAGCCGCAGCGGCGTTGACTTCATCGACGAGGACCGTTTGCATACCCTCATCCGCCGTCACGCAGACGCGGCGGAAGTCCGCGAAATCATCGCCAAGAGCATGTGCAAGGAGCCGCTCTCCGTCGAGGAAACGGCCACGCTCCTCGCGGCCGACGATCCCGCCCTCGTCGAAGAGATCTTCGCCGCCGCTCGCCAGTTGAAACGCGACGTCTACGGCAATCGCATCGTCATTTTCGCCCCGCTCTACGTCGGCAACGATTGCACCAACGACTGCGCTTATTGCGCTTTCCGCCGCTCGAACCGCGAGGCCGTCCGCCGTACGCTCGATGAGAACGAGTTGCGTCAGCAAGTGCTCGCCCTCGAACAGCGTGGCCACAAGCGGCTCATCCTCGTCTTTGGCGAGCACCCGCGCTACAGCCCGCAATACATGGCCGAGTGCGTCCGCCAGGTCTACGCTACCAAGGCTGACCATGGCGAGATCCGCCGCGTCAATCTCAACGCCGCCCCGCTCGACCACGAAGGCTACGCCACCGTCAAGGCAGCCGGCATCGGCACCTACCAAATCTTCCAAGAAACCTATCACCACGAAACCTACGCCCGCTTGCATCCCGCCAGCACGCGCAAGGGCAACTATCTCTGGCGTCTCGACGGCGTCGCCCGCGCCATGGAGGCCAAATGCGACGACGTCGGCATCGGCGCCCTCTTCGGCCTTTACGACTGGCGCTTCGAGCTCCTGGCCCTGGTCACCCACGCTCTGCACCTGCAGAAGCATTACAACGTCGGCCCGCACACCATCAGCTTCCCCCGCATCCGACCGGCCCAGGGCGTCCACCTCGATGAAAAGTACCTGGTCGCCGACCCTGAGTTCAAACGCCTCGTGGCCACCCTCCGCCTGGCTGTTCCGTACACCGGCCTGATCCTGACCGCGCGCGAACCTCCGGCCGTACGCCGCGAAATCCTGGCCTTGGGCGTCTCCCAGATCGACGCCGGCAGCCGCATTGAACTGGGCGGGTACACCGAGGCCGGCGACAGCCAGAGCATGGAACGCGAACAGTTCGAGCTCGGCGACATCCGCACCCTCGACCAGGTGACCCGCGAGCTATTGGTCGATGGCTATATCCCCAGCTTCTGCACTGCCTGCTACCGCCTTGGCCGCACCGGTGAGCAGTTCATGGAATACGCCATTCCCGGCTTCATCCAAAACCTCTGCACGCCCAACGCCCTGAGTACGCTCATGGAGTACCTCATCGACTACGCGTCCCCCGAGACCCGTAAAATCGGTGAGGCAGTTATTCGTTGCGAAGTCGAGAAGCTGCCCGATGGCGAGCGGAAACGCCAACTCCTCGACCGCCTACACCGCATCGCCCAGAGCGACGAGCGCGATTTGTACTTCTAAACGGACGCGGCCAAGGTCGCGAACCAGGCGCCTCCTTATCGACGGCTCGCTTTGCGACCGGTCGCTACCAAAATGAACCACCGCCCCGAAACCGACCTCCTCGGTCCCCGCGACGTGCCGGCTGACGCCCTGTGGGGAATCCACACGCTCCGGGCGGTCGAGAACTTCCCCCTGGCGCGCCGGCCCGTGCATCCCCGACTAGTCCACGCCTACGGCGCTGTCAAACTTGCCGCCGCACGCGTGAATCACGAACTCGGCCATTGGGACGATGCCAAGGCTGCCGCCATCGAAACCGCTTGCCAGGAAATGATCGCTGGTGCGCTCGACCAGCACATCGTCGTTGACGCCCTGCAGGGCGGCGCTGGCACGTCGACCAACATGAACGTCAACGAGGTCCTCGCCAATCGGGCACTGCAACTCCTCGGCCGACCGTTGGGCGACTATCACGCCGTCAGCCCCCACGACGACCTGAACCTCCACCAATCCACCAACGACACCTACCCCACCGCCCTCCGCATCGCCGCCATCGTCGCCCTTCACGACCTCGAACCGAAGCTAATTGCCCTGCAGGAGGCCTTTCAGGCGAAAGAGAAGCAACTGGCCAACGTCGTCAAAATCGGCCGGACCGAACTCCAGGACGCTGTCCTCGTCACCCTCGGCCGCGAGATGGCCGCGTACGCCGAAGCCCTCGCCCGCGACCGCTGGCGCATCTACAAGTGCGAGGAACGACTCCGCGTCGTCAACCTCGGCGGCACCGCCATCGGCACCGGCCTCGGCGCGCCCCGCCAATACATCTTCCGCGCCGTCGAACACCTCCGCCAAATCACCGGTCTCGGACTCGCCCGCGCCGAAAACCTCGTCGAGGCCACCCAAAACGCCGACGCACTGGTCGAGGTGAGCGGCATGCTCCGCACCCTCGCCACCTCCCTGCTCAAAATCGCCAACGACCTCCGGCTTCTCTCTTCCGGCCCGCGCGCTGGCCTCGGCGAGATTCGCCTGCCGCCGCTTCAAGCCGGCTCCTCGATCATGCCTGGCAAGGTCAACCCCGTCATCCCGGAGGCCGTCGCCCAAGCGGCCATCGCCGTGCAGGGCCACGACCTAACCATCGCCCAAGCCGTCGCCGCCGGCAACCTCGAACTGAGTCAGTTCCTCCCCCTCGTGGCCGACAGCCTTCTCACCTCCATCGACCTGCTGACCAACGCCTGCGACATCTTCGCCCGCCTTTGCGTCGCGGGGATCGAAGCCGACGCCGACCGCTGCCGCCGCAATGTCCACACAAGCACCGCACTGCTCACCGCGCTGGTCGAACGCATCGGCTACGATGCCGCCGAACGCCTCGCCACCGAGGCCGTTGCCGAGCAGAACATTCGCCAGCTTGCCATCGACCGCGGCCTCCTCACCGCCGCGGAATTCGACGACTTGACCTCGCCCGACCGGGTGACGAAACTGGGATCGTAGACGAGCTTTTGCCATGCAGACAGCACCCAAAGGTCTCCGACTGCACATTGGCCTCTTCGGCCGCCGCAACGCCGGCAAGTCATCGCTCCTGAATGCGCTGGTCCGACAGCAGGTCTCCATCGTCTCCGAGGTGGCCGGCACCACGACCGATCCCGTCGAAAAGCCGATGGAGCTGCTTCCCCTCGGTCCGGTCCTCTTCATCGACACCGCCGGGATCGACGACACCGGCGCGCTCGGCCAGCAGCGCGTTCAAAAGACCCGGCAGGTTTTTGATCGCACCGACCTGGCCATCGTCGTCGTCGATGCCGGCCGCTGGGACGATTTCGAGGACGGCATCCTTCGCGAACTCGACCAGCGGCACATCCCCGTCATCGTGGCGTTCAACAAGTCCGATCTCGGCAAGCCGGTGCAGGCGGTCCAAGAGAAGCTGCGAGGGTCCAAAACGCCCCTCGTCGAAACGGTCGCAACCGAGCCCGGTGGCGCCGCCGATCTTCGCGAGGCGCTCATTCAATCGGCCCCCGAGGAGTTCCTTCGCGCGCCGCCCCTGGTGGCCGACCTGGTTCCGCCGGGCGAAATGGCCGTGCTGGTGGTGCCCATCGACACCGAAGCCCCCAAGGGGCGGCTCATCGTGCCCCAGGTCCAAGCGATTCGCGACCTGCTGGACGGCGACGCCTTCTGCCTGGTGGTCAAGGAGCGCGAGCTGCGCGATGCGCTCGGCCGATTGACTCGCCCGCCGGCGCTCGTGGTCACCGACTCCCAGGCGTTCCTCAAGGTTGCTGCCGACACGCCGCCCGACGTCAAGATGACCTCCTTCTCCATCCTCTTCGCTCGTCAGAAGGGAGATCTCAACCAATTCGTCGAAGGGGCCACCGCCATCGACCGCCTGCGTCCCGGCGACCGCGACCTTATCGCCGAGTCCTGCGCCCACCATCCCATTGGCGACGATATTGGCCGCGTCAAAATCCCACGCTGGCTTCGCCAGTACGTCGGCGGCGAGCTGCGGATCGACACCACCCAAGGCCACGACTTTCCCGCCGATCTTGGCCAATACCGCCTCGTTGTCCACTGCGGCGCCTGCATGTGGAACCGCCGCGAGATGCTCACGCGATTGGCCCATTGCCGCCGCGCCGGCGTGCCAATCTGCAACTACGGCCTGACGATCGCCTACACGCTGGGCATCTTCGAGCGGGCGCTGGCACCGTTCCCCGACGCCCTGGAAACCTATCACAGGATGAAACGGTCGTGAAACTGGTCCTCGCCGTCATCAAGCCGACGAAACTCGACGCCGTTCGCGAGGCGCTCGAAAAAATCGAGGTCGCCCGGCTGACCGTCTGCGACGCCCAGGCGTTCGACGAGCAGAAATTGCCCGATGCCGCCTGCCACGACGGCCCGCAGAGTGACTCACGCCAGCTTGACCTCTTCCCCTTTGCCCCCTCGTCGCTGCTGCAGAAAGTCGTTTTTGAGATCGTCGTCAACGACGATTTCCTTGACCGCACCGTCCAAACCATCGCCACCGCCGCTTGTATCGGCCCGGCCGGCTCCGGCGACGACGGCAAGATCTTCATCCTCCCCGCCGATCAAGCCATCAAGATCGACACCGCCTCCCGCGGCCCGGGAGCCGTGTAAGGTGCATCTGGTCCGCTCCTCTTCCGGGAGACGGTTAGGGCGAGAACGTGGGTTCGGTCCCCTCTCCCTTTGGGAGAGGGCTGGGGTGAGGGCGGGTCCGACGTCCAATACCGCTGTTCTGTCGACAAACCCAGTCTAAGCTAACCGCCTTGCTGCGGCGTGTCTTTTGCCGCCTCGGGGTTCTCGCTGCCAACCACCGGCGCGCCCATCTGATCCTTCGTAATCGGTGGCAGCTCCCCGGTCGGCTCGCTGCCGTCCGCGTCGAGAAAGACGTCCTCGATCTGCGTTGCGTCCACGTCCCGCCGCATTAGCAGGTAAATCGCGGCCGACGCCGACCAGAAGTAACTGAACAGATAGCCGACGGCCAGCAGCTTCACACAGCCGGTCCAGAACACGATCAGCCCCGCGCCCACCTTTCCCATCGTCGACAACTCTTTGCCGCCGTGCACCAGCGTGCTAAGTTGGTCGTGCCCGAATCCCCAACCCGCGGCCCAATAGCCAAGCCAGATCACCGCCGCGGCAAAGTTCTGCACCAGCAGCCACCCGAGCCAGCCGATCACGGCGGCCACGATCGCATAGAACAGGTAGCTGAGCGGCCGCTGGAACGTGTAGGCGTACGAACGGCTCAGCGCGTCAAAACTGTCCGTTCCCTCGGTGCTGATCGCGCCCCACATCAATGGCCAACCGAAGAGACCGCCCAACAACAGCAAGCTCATCACCAGCGCCGCTGCCAGCACCAGCGGCCACAGAATGCCGCCTACGAGCAGCCCAAGCCAGTTCATCAGTAAGCCGACAACCGCCACCGGAATCGCCGCCAGCAACACCCCGCCCACCGGCATCAGCGGCGCCGCGCAGTACGCCGGCCACTTCCGCCAAGCAAACCGCACCGCCGCCGCGGCGCCCGTCTGCTCGTCCGCCGCCAGTTGCGTTGCCGCGGACCGGCAGATCGCTCCGCCGAACAACGCCCAAACGGCCACGCCCCACAACCCGCACAGAATCAAGCACACGAGGTCCCGCGCAACTCCGTGGCTCATCAGCGCAGCCCTGGCGGGCTTCGTCAGCAACCGCGCCGGACTCCCCACCGCGCCATGCGGTCGCCAAGCCGCATCGGTCGATTCCGGCTGCAGTACGTCGCGCGCGTAATCGGAAGGCGATACCGACGGTAGCCCTGGCGTCTCGGACGCCGCGTCGCGCGTCATCGCGGTCCATGGGCATCGCGCGTACGGCCTAAGCCAATCCGTGGCGTCCGACTTCGTCGAGAAATCGCAGAAGGCCGTCGCGAAAAGCCACCATCCCGTTGCCATAATGATCGCGCCCAGCGCCCCGAGGATTAGTCCTCGCGCACTGATCGCCAAACGGAACGCCCGAACAATCTTCAGCCACGGGAATATCTCGCTCCACACCACTCGCCGCATCGTGCCGTTCTCATGCTGCTCTGCCATAACAGGAACCCCCGGGATAAGGTGTCTCGCGGTCGCCAGCACCGGCATTATACAAATGCCGACTGCCTACGCAAGCTTCTTCCCAACAGCCGACGCAGTAACGGATTGTGGCGCTTGGGCACGAAACGCTTCGCCGGCGCGTTTGTGGTGCAGGCGTTTTGTGCTGCCGGCGTTTGTGGTGCAGGCGTCCCGCCTGCGAGTGCAACCCACACCGCTCCGCAACCCGGCGGCCAGCTCGGCATCTCCACCTTCGACCACCAACGATTACTGCGCCCCTCAGGGCGGGCGATACTACTATTGGCCTTTGCGTGGCCAATGAACCAAGGCCGACCAACGGAAGGCCGAAAAATAGACCCAGCGGGTTGACTCAACCCCTCAGCATCCAAGCAAACATCAATAAATTCGCCCCACGAATCGCCTGCCGGCTTTGCCGCCGCGTCTCACTCGCCGCCACTCTGCGATGGCGGCTCTCCCTCGCCTTCCTCCGGCGTCTCCCCCTCGTCGGGCACACTGTACTTTTCATCCAGCCACCGTCCAAGGTCGATGACCCGGCATCGCTCGCTGCAAAACGGCATCGCCTTGCTCTCTTCCGCCTTGAACTCGCGACGACAGACCGGGCATCTTGGCATGGCAACTCCAGTATCGCGACTCAATCAGAAAGTCGCCCGTGAACCAACATCAGGGCCAAAACCGCCTCAACAACCTTGTTCTCTCCCCTCCCCCTCCACTCTCCACTCTCCACTAGCCACTAGCCACTGACCACTGACCACTGACCACTGACCACTGACCACTATCTATCAGCCACTCACTTCTTCCCCGCCTTGTCCGCTGCGGCCGCCTTCTTGTACGATTCTGTCCGGTAGTCCGTCTGGTAGAAGCCCGACCCCTTGAACACAATCGCCGCCCCAGGTCCGATTAACCGCCGAAGCTTCGGTCGCCCGCACTTAGGGCACTTCTTCTTCACCGCCTCCTTGATCGATTGAAACAACTCGAATTCATGCGCGCAAGCATCGCAAACATAATCATAGGTCGGCATGACTGTCCTTTTCTCCTCACGATAGCCGGGAGCCAACAGCCCTCGGAACAACTCACGGTGCCCTCGATACGATCACTTGGCTCGGCCGCACCACTCGGTCGTGCAACTGATATCCCTGCTGTGTCACCATCAAAACCGTATTCGCCGGATGCTCTTCCGACGGCTGCTGCATGACCGCATGATGCAAGTTCGGATCAAACGGCTTGTGTAGCGCTTCGATCCGATGGCAGTGATGCCGCCGCAACACGTCTTCCAGTTGGTGATGCACCATCTTGAATCCTTCCAATAGCGCCCCGGCTTCCGACTGCGGCGTATCACCCGCGTCTTCTTGTTCCAGTTGCGCTCCCACCCCCGCCGCGGCGTTCATGTGCTTCTCGGCCGCTGCGATCGCTCGCTCGACGTTGTCCACCACGGGCAGCAGATCGCGCAGCAGGCCCATGTTGGCGTAACGCAGCCGCTCCTCAAGCTCCCGCGCGGCCCGCTTGCGATAGTTGTCTAGCTCAGCGTGGCTGCGCAGCGCACGATCTTCGGCCTTCTCCAGCTCCGCGCGAAGCTTTGCTGCATCCTCCGCCGATGTCTCCGGTTGTCCGTTGATCTCGGCTTCTTCCGGCCGCGTCTCGTCGGTCTTTGCGTGCTCCGACGGACGCGCCGATTCAGAGTCAGTCGGTTTCTGTTTCGTCACGCTTAGTTCTCCGATGAGTTGGTTCCGCTGAGAACAGTTCCTTCACCTTCTCAAAAAAACCCTTCCGCGTTGGGCTCACTTCCGTATTCTCGATCTCCGCCAGCCGCCGCAAGGCTGCTTCGTGCTCCGGGCTCAGCGTCTTCGGCACTTCCACGCTGACCTGCACGATCAAATTGCCCCGCCCGCGATACCGCGGGTCCGGCATGCCGCGCCCCTTGAGCACGAACGCCTCGCCGCTTTGCGTGCCGGCCGGAATTCGCAATTCTTCCTGGCCGTCAAGCGTCGGCACGTCGATCGTCGCCCCCAGCGCCGCCTGCGAATATCCGATCGGCACCTCGCAGAACAGGTCCTGCCCCCGCCGATGAAACAGCGGATGCTCGGCCACATGCACGAAGCAGTAGCAGTCGCCGGGCGGCCCGCCTGCCGGGCTCGGTTCCCCTTCACCCTGCAAGCGAAGCCGCGTCTGATTGTCGACGCCGGCGGGAATGTCCACCTTGCGCGTGACTTTCTTCTGAACATACGCTGAGCCGCGACACGCCGTACAGGGCTCGTGAATCGTCTGTCCGCTGCCGTGGCACGCAGGGCAAGTCGTCTGCAGGGAAAATATCCCGCTCTGCTGCACCACCCTGCCCCGACCGCCGCAGTACCGGCATTGCTCCGGACGCGTCCCCGGCTTGGCGCCAGTCCCTTGGCACGTCTCGCACGCCACGTGCCGCGCAAAGCGAACCGTCTTCACCGCGCCCCTGGCCGCCTCAAGCAGGTCGAGATCCACGTCGCAGCGAATGTCCTCGCCCCGCTGCACCCGCGCGCCGCGCCGGCCGAATACATCCCCGAACAACCCCTGCCCAAAGATGTCGCCGAACGCCTGGAAGATGTCCGACACGTCGTGGAATTGCGGCGCACCGCCTCCCTCGAGGCCGGCGTGCCCAAAACGATCGTATCGCGCCCGCTTCTCGCGATGGCTAAGCACCTCGAAGGCTTCCGCCGCCTCCTTGAACTTCACCACCGCCTCTTCATTTCCCGGATTCCGGTCCGGATGGTATTTCAGCGCGAGCTTCCGGTATGCCTCGGAAATCCGGGCCTCCGCGGCGTCCCGCTCGACGCCCAGCACCTCGTAGTAATCACGCTTCTCCGCCATCTTTGGCATGGCTCGGCTGGAGGCTATTGCCTATCCCGCATCTAAGGAGGGTGGGTCGAGGTCGCACTAGGTTGTGGCGCCCTCCACGTCGCTTGACCCGAGCGACGCGCCTCGCTTTGCGAGACGAGTTGCCGCGATCTAAGCCCCACCAAAATCTTGAGTCTGCTTCAGACTCCTCAAACAACGCGGACAGTAAACGCTAAGGTTCGGGGCTCAGATGCCCAGCCGAACGTCGCGCTGCCGCCGACGCCCAACCACCGCTCCTGAACCCCGAACCCTTAGCTCCTGAACCCTCTACCGCACGCTCCCCTCCACTTGCCGCTTCTTCTTGTCCTCCTTGCTCAAATCCGTCACCAACGTCTCCGTGGTGAGCATCAAGCCGGAGATGCTCGCGGCGTTTTCCAGAGCCGAGCGCACAACCTTCAGCGGGTCGATAATCCCCGCCTTGAACATGTCGACGTATTTTCCCGTGTTGCCGTCGTAGCCGATGTTCGTGGCCTTCTGGCTCACTTCGTCCGCCACGACCGAACCGTCCGTCCCGCAGTTGTCCGCGATCTGACGAATCGGCATCGGCAGCGACCGGTACACAATGTCCACGCCGATCTTCTCGTCGCCTCGGGCGGAACTCCGGGCCTTCTCGACCGCCTCCCGGCAACGCAACAACGCCACGCCGCCGCCAGGCACAATCCCTTCCTCGGCCGCCGCACGCGTGGCATGCAAAGCGTCCTCGACCCGGGCCTTCTTCTGCTTCATCTCGGCTTCGGTGTTGGCGCCGACGGAAACCACCGCCACGCCGCCACACAACTTCGCCAGCCGCTCCTGGAACTTTTCGCGGTCGTAATCACTGTCCGTCGAGTCGATCTGCGCGCGAAGCTGATCGCAACGAGCCGTAATGTCGGCCCGCTTCCCGGCCCCCTCGACAATCGTCGTCGAGTCCTTGTCCACCGTGATCTTCTTCGCACGGCCAAGCTGCTCAGGCGTCACGTTCTCGAGCTTGATACCCAAGTCTTCGCTGATCACCGTGCCGCCAGTCAGCGTCGCGATGTCGCCCAACATGGCCTTGCGGCGATCGCCGAAGCCCGGCGCCTTCACCGCGCAAATGTTGAGAATGCCACGCAGCTTGTTCACCACCAATGTCGTGAGCGCCTCGCCCTCAACGTCTTCGGCGATGATCAACAACGGCTTCCCACGCTGCATCACCTTCTCCAACAGCGGAATCAGATCGCGCAGATTGCTGATCTTCTTCTCGTGGATCAGGATGTAGGCGTCCTCGAGCAGACAGTCCATCTCCGGCGAGCGGTTGATGAAGTACGGCGACAGGTAACCCTTGTCGAACTGCATCCCCTCGACGATCTCGTAGGTCGTCTCGGCGGTCTTGCCTTCCTCGACCGTGATGACGCCGTCCTTGCCGACCTTGTCCATCGCCTCGGCCAGTAGGTTGCCAATCACTGGATCGTTGTAGGCGCTTATCGTGCCGACGCTCTTCATCTCTTCCTTGCTGTCGCACTTCTTCGACAGCGTGCGAAGATGAGCCACCGCCGCCTCGACCGCCTTCTCGATCCCGCGGCGAATCGCCGTCGGGTTGCTGCCGGCCGCGATATTCCGCAGACCTTCCTTGAAGATCGCGCGGGCCAACACCGTCGCCGTCGTCGTGCCGTCGCCGGCCACGTCCGAGGTCTTCGAGGCCACTTCGTTCACGAGCTTCGCGCCCATGTTTTCGAAGCGATCCTCCAACTCGACCTCTTTGCTCACCGAGACGCCGTCCTTGGTGACCGTCGGGCCGCCGTATGACTTGTCCAAAATCACGTTCCGACCGGTCGGGCCAAGCGTCACCGCTACCACGTCGGCCAGTTGTTCCACTCCGCGGAGCATCCGCTCGCGGGCTTGATGGGCGTATAAGAGTTGTTTAGGCACTGTTAATTTCCTTGTATTGGGTTCAGGGTTCAGAGATCAGGGTTCAGGGGAACAAAGGGGCAGGACCAACGTTGGCAAGACGGCGTCGATTCGCGCGTCCTGAATCCTGAACTCCGAACCCTGAACCCTCCACTCCTACTTCACTACCTTGGCCAAAATGTCCGACTCGCGGACGATCTTCACGTCGCGACCCTCGACCTCAATCTCAGTGCCGCTGTACTTGCCGTAGATCACTTCGTCGCCGACGGCCACCGAGAGCTTGCCGCGCTCGCCGTTGTCCAACAGCTTCCCCGGCCCGACAGCCACGACCGTCCCACGCTGCGGCTTCTCCTTTGCGGTGTCCGGCAGCACGATTCCGCCTGCCGTCATCTCCTCCGCCTCTACCGGCTCCACCACGACACGATCATCCAACGGCCGCAAATTGAGTTCCTTCGACATTGCTCGTTTCCTCGGGTTTGATTTGAAGTTTGGGTTGTTGGTTCGTTACGATATTTGCCCCGAAGGGGCTGCCGCTCTCCCAGCCCAGGGCAACGCCCTGGGTTAAAGAGAGAAAACGATCTGGTTTGTCGGCCCAACGGGCCAAATACTCTCTCCGTCCGGGCCTACGCCTCGTTGCTCGCGATCAAGCCAGCTCTTTCCAAGACGCAACATGCGTTCTGCTCGCTGAAACGAAACGCTTCTTCGGTCTGTGGAGATTTCGCTTCCTTTTCGGATAGAAAGCTCGCGTAGAGCGTTATGCTCTCCAGGGTGCTAGCACCGGAAACAAACTCGGAAAGCCTTACCGGTTCGATTAACTTGCCTCTGCATTCTGCAACGATTTCCCCGCATCGGCAGCGTCGCGATTCGGAGATTTCAATGCACAGCCCCACGCTCCACGCGCCGTCCGCGTCGCGAGTAATCTCGATCGGCCTAACAATCGCATTGCTTTCCACTTGAGCCCTCACGTGTCGGTCTTACGGGGCCTTAGAAATCCATGCCGCCCATGCCGCCCATTCCGCCCATGCCACCGCCCATTCCGCCCATTCCGCCCATGCCACCCATGCCACCCATGCCGCCGCCCATTCCACCGGGGCCAGGGCCCTTCGGCTCCTCTTCCTTCGGAATGTCGGTGACCAGGCAGGACGTCGTCAACAGCAGCGAGGCCACGCTCGCCGCGTTTTGCAGAGCGGTCCGCACAACCTTCGCCGGATCAATAACCCCCGCATCGACCAGATCGCAGTAGACGTCTTTGTCGGCGTCGTAGCCGTCGTTCTTGCCCTTCATCTGGCGAACGCGATTGACAACCACCGCGCCGTCCTTTCCGGCGTTCTCGGCAATCCGACGCAACGGGGCGTCCAACACGTTGCGAAGGATCTTTGCCCCCAGGGCCTCGTCGCCCGAGAGGTCGAGCTTGTCGATCGCCTTTTCGCTCCGCAGCAGGGCCACGCCGCCGCCGGGCACAATGCCTTCTTCCAACGCCGCCTTCGTCGCGTGCTGGGCGTCTTCCATCAACGCCTTCCGCTCCTTCATCTCCGTCTCGGTGATCGCGCCGACGTTGATCTGCGCGACGCCGCCGGCCAGCTTCGCCAGCCGCTCTTGCAGCTTCTCGCGATCGTAGTCGCTCGTGGTCGTCTCGATCTCGTTGCGGATCTGCTCGGCTCGGCCGTCAATCGCCTTCTTGTCGCCGGCGCCGCCGATGATCGTCGTGTTGTTGGCATCGACCACGACCTTCTTGGCCTTGCCCAGATCGGAAAGCTTCACCGACTCGAGCGTGACGCCCAAGTCCTTGAAGATGGCGTTCGCGCCGGTCAACGCGGCAATGTCGCCCAGAATGGCCTTCCGTCGATCGCCGTAACCGGGCGCCTTCACCGCGGCCACGTTCAGAATGCCGCGGAGCTTGTTCACCACCAACGTGGCCAACGCCTCGCCCTCGACGTCTTCGGCGATAATCAGCAGCGGCTTGCCGCTCTTGCTGGCCGCCTCCAGCAGCGGAATCAGGTTCTTCGCGTTGCTGATCTTCTCTTCGTGAATCAAGACCATGCAGTTGTCGAACTCGACGCTCTGCTCTTCCTGATTGGTCACGAAATGCGGCGAGAGGAAACCGCGGTCGAACTGCATGCCCTCGACGACCTCGACGGTCGTCTCCGACTGCTTCCCTTCCTCGACCGTGATGACGCCGTTCTTCCCGACCTTGACGAAAGCGTCGGCCAGCACCGCGCCCACCGCCGCATCGTTATTCCCGGCGATCGTGGCAATCTGCGTCAGTTCTCGCTTGTCCTTCTCGTTGATCGACTTGGCCATCTTGCCGACCGACTCGATCACCGCCGCGCTGGCCGCATGAATCCCGCGTCCCAACGCCATGGGGTCGGCCCCGGCTGCGACCATCCGCAGCCCTTCCTGGTAGATCGCGTCCGCCAGCAGCGTCGCGGTCGTCGTCCCGTCGCCGGCCACGTCGCCCGTCTTCGATGCGGCTTCGCGGACCAACTGGGCCCCCAAATTCTCGAACGGATCGTCCAATTCGACTTCCTTGGCCACCGTCACGCCGTCCTTCGTGATCTTCGGCGCGCCCCAACCCTTGTCCAAAACGGCGTTCCGGCCCCGCGGCCCCAGCGTGCTCACCACGGCCCGCGCCAGCTTGCTCGCCCCAATGGCGAGCGGCTGCCTGGCTTCGTCCTCAAAAACCAACTTCTTTGCCACAGCGGATTCCTCCTGTCGTTGGCGATCTCGTCTGAATTAACGGTTGGTGCCCCTCGCGACTCCGCTTCAAGGACGCACCGGATAGACCCTTCCCTCACGCTCCGCGCGAGGCCACTCCACGTCGCGCAATCGCGACGGCTACTTTCCATGTCAATTGACCGGGGTCGCCCCAAAATGGCAGCCCCGCCTATTTTGGTGCCTGTTAGACGCAAGACGCGTGCCAAGGAATGTGGCGGATGTCGCAAGTCGTTTCCTTCCGCCAACTTGCGGAATCGCTTGCCGTCGCGGCTTGCGATGACACCGCACGAGCAACCACCGGCCGGTGCCATTTTGGCAGGCGTGCTCGCCCGCGCTCCTTCTCGGCTCTTCTTACGTTGACCGCGGAAGCCATCTGTTTCCCAAGAAAAAAAGCCGGCGGCCAACGGCCGCCGGCGGTTGCTCTTCCACGGAACGCAACAAACAGGATCGCTACGCCGTCTTCGTCTGCGCCTCGGCCGGCAAGGGAACCAGGTGCTCCCGCCCCGAGACGATGTCGTCGGTCACCACGTATCGACTTCCCGCCGGCTGGTCCGGCAGCTCGAACATGATCTCCAGCATCACCTCTTCGATGATTGAACGCAGCCCCCGGGCGCCGGTGTCCTTCTCCATCGCCCGCTCCGCGATCATCCGCAACGCCGCGTCGGTAAACCCAAGCTCGGCGTTCTCCATCGCGAACAGCGCCTGATACTGCTTCACCAGCGCGTTCTTCGGCTCGGTCAAAATTCGGATCATCGCGTTCTGGTCCAGCGGCCGCAGCGACGAGACGACTGGCAATCGCCCGACCAACTCGGGGATCATGCCGAAGTGAAGAATGTCGTCGCTGGTGACTTGCTGCAGCAGATCGCCCTGCTCGACCAGGTCGTGACCGACCCCTTCCTGGGTGAAGCCGATCGTTCGCTTGCCCAACCGCCGGCCGATGATGTCGTCCAACCCGACGAACGTCCCGCCGCAGATGAACAGAATGTTGCTCGTGTCCATCTGAATGTACTGCTGCTCCGGATGCTTCCGTCCGCCCTGCGGCGGCACGTTGGCGATCGTCCCCTCGAGCATCTTCAGGAGCGCCTGCTGCACCCCCTCGCCCGAAACGTCTCGCGTGATCGAGACGTTTTGGCTCGTCTTGCCGATCTTGTCGATCTCGTCGATGTACAGCACGCCTCGCTGCGCGGTCTCAACGTCGAAGTCAGCCGCATGGAGCAGCTTCAACAACAGGTTCTCGACGTCCTCGCCCACATAGCCCGCCTCCGTCAGCGTCGTCGCATCGCCAATCGCGAACGGCACGTCGAGAATGCGCGCCAGCGTCTGCGCCAGCAGCGTCTTGCCGGAGCCCGTTGGCCCGATCAGCAAGATGTTCGACTTGTCGATCTCCACGTCACCGCCCATGGTGCCGTGCACCAGGCGCTTGTAATGGCTGTGAACCGCGACGGCCAGCACTCTCTTGGCGTGTTCCTGGCCGATGACGTACTGATCCAACTGCGAGACGATCTGACGAGGCGTCGGAATCTTGCTGAACAGCGGCTTTGCCGTCCCGCGGCGCCGACGCTCCTGATCCAGAATCGACTGACACAGGTCGATACACTCGCCACAGATATAGACGTCGCCAGGTCCCTCGACCAACGGGCCAACATCGCGGTAGCTCTTGCGGCAAAAGGAGCAGAAGGCGTTCTTCTTCGTGGTGCCGGCTCCTCGGCGTCCGTTGCTGAAATCCCGTCCTGACGGCATGCCTGGTCCTTTCGCGTCCAGCCTTTGTGATGATCGAGTGCTGCTAATTCTACGCTGGCCACTCGGCCACGGTTTGCATGGGGACTTTCCCCATCTTCGTCTTGGCGAAAACGAAATCGCCCACTTTTACGTAAACGGCCCTAAAGCCGGCCTATTCCCCTTCGTCCGGCCTAACTTTTTTCGCCGCTATCGGTTAACTCATCTTGGAGTTGCGCGGCCAACGTTGTCTTAATTGTTCGGAATTCGTCGTCGGTTAGCTCACCTCGGGAGTACGAATCCCGAGATTTTGACAGCCATTCGTTCGCCCACCGTTCCTTCTTTGCCGGCTTCGGACGAACCGTCGCAATCACATAGCACGCAATTGTTACCAATACCGCCAACCCGGCAATCGAAATCACCAACCGCTCCGGCGCAAGTTGCCAGAAGCTTCCCGGTTCTTTCTCGGCGAGCACCGCGAAAACCAACCAAGACATATTCGCAAACCTCACTCGCGATGCGACCGACTCCCGCTCGGGTGCCGCCACGCCTGCCGCAAACGCCCGCAAACTTACCCCAGCCCACTCATTATATCCGCCAGTCGCCTAATCACTCAACGCATCATCGTCCGCCCCACGAATCGAGGCTAAACACCTCTGTCGCCACACGCCGAAAAGCTCCATAGCGGCCTTTGCCGCCATTCCGTTTTGCATCACACAAGGGGGTCCCCATGAAGCGGCTTGCGATCATTTTGGCGTTGCCACTTCTGGTCGCTGGGGGGGTGGCACGCGCCGACCGGCCCCTGGCCACCGGCGTTGGCGCAGACAGTGTCATCTCCTCCGGCCAACTGAAGCCCACGCCCGAGATGTGGTTCTACGATCAAGCCGCGCGGCAATACCGCGACCCCAAAATGGCCGTCCGGGCGAAAGCCGAGTTTCGAAACGAGCAGCGGATGCGACGCCTCGAATCCATGAAGTGGTTCGGGATGTCCAACTCCCGCCCCCAGGCCACCAGCGATCCGTACCACGGCGACTACTCGCCCCGCTGGGTCGCCAACCCCGGTTACTATCCCTGGCGCTGGGGCGGCATCGCTCAGTCCCGCTGAATTGCCGCTGACTCAGCAACCGGCAACTGTGCCATGGGCCACGCCCGCGCGGCCGTGCCGCGGACGCCCATCGACCGGGTGCTAAGCGTCTGAAAGCCGATTCCCGTCTCAACGAGAATCGAAACGTCTCACGCCGCGCCACCGACGCCAGCCGATCAGCCCCGCAATGCCGGCAGCCAGCATCAACGCTGTCGACGGCTCAGGCACGGCTGCCATGCAGTACGCCAGCGAATACGACTCCGCGCTGCTCTGAACCCATGGCCCGCCCTCCTTCCAAACTTGAAGGGCGTACGTGTCGCCAGCGTTCAGACCGGTCACGTAAAGGTGCTCGACGTTGTCCACCGTGCTCACGCTCTGCGCAACCAGCGTCCCAGTTGTCAGGTCGTAAAGGAAAAGATCGAGGTTGTTGATGTCGATCGGTTGCGTCGGAGTCGGCGTTGCCTGCCGGTTCCAGACCAGTGTCGCGGTCAGCGTGATCCCCGACTGCTGCGGCGCCACGAGCACATAGTCATTCATGACGTCCTTCGTGGCTGAACTTGTCAGTTGGCCAAAGTCCCAGCCCGTCAAACTGCAGGCGTTCGACGTCGCGGTCGGCGCGTGCAAATCGCTCCCCACCGTCACGTTCTGACTTGCCGAGACAGTCTGCTCCCCGCCGCACATCTCTTTCCAAGAGTTGAAGACGTTCAGCAATCCCGCGCCGTATCGCAGGTCCAGCGGCTGCTCCGACGTATGTCCCCAGTCCGCCTGCTTCGTTGCTCCGTTCAGCAGCAACGCCTTAATCGTCCGAATGTCGCCAGCGTTTTCGATCGTCCGCTCCGCCGTGCCTCCATCGCCCCGCGCCGCCGCCTGCATTAGTATCGCCGCAGCGCCCGAGACGTACGGAGCCGCAAAACTCGTCGCTCCGCCCGGAGCCATAATGTCTGGTTTCGATCGCCCGTTGTCCAGCGTTGGTCCTTGCGTCGACGCTCCGTTGCTCACCGCAACCGATATCCCGTTGTAACAAGTTGCCGGCGATGCGGGCGGTGCCCCGTTGCCCGCGCTGTTCACAAACAGCACATTGTGTCGCGAGGCGTAATTGTCATAGTATTGGTCAGCCACTGGATCCTCGACCGCAGCGTACAACGGTGACCCGCTGTTAAAAGTGAAACTCTGATTGATCACGCGCGCGTCATGCAACGCGCCCGAGATGTCCGATGGCAGCGCATTCGCTCCCACAACAGCGTTCACATAGTAACCAGCCTCGTAATTGTCGACCGTGCTAACCCCTGGCGCAACGCCCGGGTTGACGCCGCTTGTCGCCTTGCCATAAAAGTTGACGGCTACCGAGTTCGCATGCAGCGATGCTGCGCCGGCCGGGTTTGGCGATGCGTAAGTGCTCGGCGAATAAATCGTGCCGTCAGCCGCAATGTACGTAAAAGTGCTCGCCGGTAGATTCACGCTCGCCGGGTTGACCTGATATGCGCCTCCGGACGACGCCTCCACCTGAATCACCCCGACTCCGCTCCCG